>NZ_JANMZH010000291.1:0-1772 GCF_031383065.1 Microcoleus sp. OTE_8_concoct_300
AATAGCTAAAGAAGTAACAGATGCCAAATTCTGAGCGAGGGTTTTAATTTCCTCCCCCGTCTCTAAGTTCCAAACTTTGATGGTTGTATCCTCGCTACCGCTAACAAGAGTCTGCCCGTCTGGACTTATTACCAGAGAATAAACAGCGGCGGAATGTCCGGTCAAAGTACGAAGCAGCTCACCGTTGCTCAGGTTCCAGACTTTTATCTCTTTGTCTTGACTGCCACTAACCAGAGTTTGTCCATCGGGGCTAATTGCTACGCATAACACAGGAGCAGAATGACCAGCGAACTTGTAGTTACTCCAAACGATGACACTACAATCGTCGCTGCCACTGGCTATAATTTGTCCGTTGGGGTGGACTGCTAGGCAAGTAACGCCTTCAGTATGTTGAGCGTAGGTGCGTTTTATTTGAGCGGTTTCAATATCCAAAACCTTGACAGTTTTATCCATGCTACCACTAAATAAAACTGAATTTTTTTGGGGGTGAAAAGCAACGCAAGTTACAGGTAGTGAATGCCTTGCGAGAGTTTTTATTTCTTGTCCGGTTTTTAGATCCCACAATCTTATAGTTTTATCAACACTACCGCTCGCCAAAGTTTCGCCATCTGGGCTAATGGCTACAGAAGTTACGCTTCCTGAATGACCTATAAGTGTGTAAATTTCTTCTTCCTCATTGATGTTCCAAACTTTAACTATCCAATCGTCGTCGCCACTAACGAGGAACTGCCCGTCTGGACTAATAGCGACGCAGCGTACAGGTGCTGAGTGTCCAGATGATAAATCGCCGAACGTGCGGTCAAACGCAACTTTTTGCCAATTTATTGGATTTTCCAATGCAGGCTCTACATTTAAAAATGTCTCAACGTAGTGTTGAGATAACTGGCGAATATCAGACCAAAGTTTTTCATCCCTCTGCATTTTTTGCAGTTTCTTTTGCAATTGATACCTTTCTGGTGTAATGACTACAGGAGGATGCAAAATTTCCTCAACTTCTTTGAGCCGTTGCAAAATTGCCTGAGTATCCGCAAAGCGTTTTTGAAGAGGTTGCGCCATGAGTTGGTCGATAAAATCTGCAAACACGAGCGAAACATGGGGTGCTTCATCGCGCCAACTCTCTAAGTCGTCAGTGTAGAGGTCATGTTCATAGGGTTTGTTGAATTCATCAGGATGCTTTCCCGTTAGTAAATAAACAAAAGTACGACCCAAGGCAAAAAAATCGGATTGTGGGGAAGCTTGACCATTAAATTGCTCCAAAGGAGCGTAGCCAGGGGTATGAATAGTCGTGATTTGCTTGGCTGCGTGTTTGCTTTCGTAAGTGTGGGTGATTTCCCGTACCGTTCCAAAATCTATTAATACCAACATTCCGTTCTGAGTAAGCATGATGTTGGACGGCTTAATATCCCGGTGAAAGAACTGATTCTCGTGGATGTCGCTCAGGATATGAACTAACTCCTTTAACCAAAGGCGGGCTTTCTTTTCGCCGATCGGCTGATTGTTCCGCTGGAACATCCAATCTTGCAAATTTTTGCCTTCTATTTTCTGCATTACGAAGCAATGCACTTGTTCCTGAGTGTTACCTGGAGTAAAGGTAAAATACTCCTCACCTTTAGGAATTCCTAAAATATTGAGGCGGCATAGAACTTCGGCTTCTCGCTTGAATAGTTCTATAGCCTTGGGGGTGTTTTTAATCAAAACTTTTAGAACTTTTGAAAGTCGCCCGCGATCGCTGACTTCGTAAGTTTTGCCAAAGCCACCTTCTCCGAGTAGAT
>NZ_JANMZH010000299.1:0-3724 GCF_031383065.1 Microcoleus sp. OTE_8_concoct_300
CCTACTTGATCGAGCGATCGCCCACTTATCGGTACGATCGCCCACTTGTCGGTTCGATCGCCTGATTGAGCTGGCGATCGCCTGCTTGACGGTACGAGCGCTACACCAACTCTTTTAAGATACAAGGGGCGGGTTCACCAACAATACCTGCCAATAATTGACCATCTCAGATACCCGCCCCGACCGGGATATTATGGTTAATCGCTCGGACATGATATCATTAGCCGCCGTAATTCCAACCGGTGCTTTCTAGCAGCAACGGATTGCCTTCTCGGTGGACGCCTGCAGCCACAACTTCTCCCACATAAACCGTGTGATCCCCGTGTTCCACAGCACCGACAACTTTGCACTCGACGTAACCCAGAGAGTCCGAGATAATCGGACAACCAGTTTCCGCCCCGGCATAAAATTCTACATCCTCAAATTTATTGCCAACGCGGCGCTGTTGCTTGAAGAATTTCTGGGCTAACTCTTTCTGTCCCGCTTCTAGGAAACTCAGAGCAAAGACACCGCTAGCTTTGATCATGGCGTGGGATTTGGAGTCTTGCTTGACGCAGTTGACAACTAAGGGAGGGGTAAAGGAAGATTGCATCACCCAGCTAGCGGTGAAACCGTTGACTTCCTCCCCGTCTTTGACACCGCAGATGTACAATCCGTGAGGGATTTTCCGCAAGATGGTTTTTTTAGCTTGTTCGTCTAGCACGGGCTTACCTGTTCGATCGATAATTCTACATCGCTCAGTTTACCTTTTGGAGGGCCCACAACCCAACTGTCTTAAGGGCGATCGCACCGACCCGAATGCTGAGACTGCCAATATTGCTATTTTTGATACCAAATATTCCGCTCCCAGTAATATATATTTTTATTAACTTAAATTAAATTTAATCCATATGACCATAACTAACTATAGAGTTTATCAAAAATTTAGCTGTTAATATTTTAGCCTTTATCTAGTAGATATAACTGTTAATTATAAAAAAATCAGGCATCAGTCCTAGACAATGGCTGAGTTCTCACTTATACTTGTACAAACTAGGAGAGAATCTGATGAAAGAATCGTTTAAACGTAACTTTTGTTATGGTCTGGTAGCACTCAGTACGCTATCTCTAATTCTTTTCGGAATAATTGGCATTGGCAGAGGAGATAGTGAACTGAATTTTGACGGTGCTGTCCTTTATGCTGCTGGACGCGCTTGGCTGATGGGTTTAAATCCCTACAACCACGATTTCCTCGTTCAAAGTGTAGCAGGAATAAAGGAAATTGACGGTCTGGAAAGTGCTGCTTTCTCTTATCCTCCCCAATCGGCACCACTGTGTATGTTGGCCGGTCTTTTCGATTACTCAGTTGCCAAGTTCCTCTGGCTAGGACTCAACTTGCTGTCAATTGCAGCTATTATTTTCATGACAGTTCGTACTGTCAATCAACATCAAAAAAATAGTGAAAATCACCTGGGCGGTTGGATCCTGGCTGCGATGATTATCGGCAACCCATTCACTGCCCACGTTGTGTGGATGGGTCAAACTTCTTTGATGGCTTTTGCTCCCACAATGGCTGCTTGGTTCTTCAGCCAACGGCAAAAATTTGTATGGGCAGGAATCTGTTTAGGTATAGCCAGTTTTAAGCCACAACTATGCTTATTGCTCGGTATTTGGTTTTTGCTAGAACGGAACTGGAAAATATTAGCTGTAGCCTTCGCAACGGTTACAATAATGAGCGCTTACCCATTGGTGCTGTACGGTGGGCCCGTTGCGATGCTGGCAGCGTGGCATCAAGGAATTAAATACGGCTATAGCTCTTTGCCTTTCAATCAACCGGGGAATAAAGATATAATGGGCATGGAAAGTCTTTTCGCTTCTTTCGGCTTGAAGATACCGGCTATCAAGATTATGGCAGTAATTTTACCGATTCTGCTGTGGGTGTTCCGTAATAGAATTAATCGAGAAGATGTCTTTGCTGTGCTGATGGGTATATCCTTCACGTTTCTCGGATATAATCACTCTTACGATTATGTAGGTTTGTTCCCGCTTCTGACATCGCTGTGGCTGTATTGCAGCAATAACCGCAATACTTTGCTCAGCAGTATTGCTTTAGTTTTTCTGCTCTTTTTCCCGAGACGGGTATTTGACGCATCGAATCTGCCTTTTTTGATTCACTGGAGAACAATTGTCGTTTTGATGCTGTTAGTTAGTATTGTTGCATTGAGCATGAAAGCTAAATCCAGTCAAGGATTCCAGCAAGAAATCGCTTGATTTTCGCAGAGTTGCCAGTGGCAGAAATTATCATAAGACGCGCTGGCCTGATAAACCCGGTTTATACCAAAAAATCCTGGTTGGGTGACTACACCTCTAGGAAGAAACCGGGTTTATGAATCTCTGCCTCCAAGACTTAGGCAAAAAGTAATTTGACGCACTACTTATAGCGGTAAGGTACGCATTGCGCACCCTGCACAATTAGGTTATGCGTCCAGGACTGAACTCAAAACTCCTCGAGGGGCCAAGGGTGGCGAAGAACGAAGAAATCTCAAAACTATTGTGCAACTCCGTGCTTCTTAAACCAATCTTGCAACTGTTTCCAAGCATCCTCAGCTTCTTTTTCCCGGTAAGTGGGGCGATAGTCGGCGTTAAAACCGTGCGGCGTATCTGGATAAAGCACAATTTCGGAACCGCTGCTGCCAGTTTTGAGAACTTCCCGCATTTTCTCGACTGTATCGTTGGGAATTGACTCGTCTTTGCCGCCGTAAAGCCCCAATACAGGCACTTTCAAAGTTGCTGCAATGTCGATCGGGTGTTTGGGAGTTAAAGCCGTAGAATTGCCAACCAACCGCCCGTACCAAGCCACTCCTGCTTTGACTTTCGGGTTGTGGGAAGAGTACAGCCAAACCATTCTGCCACCCCAGCAAAATCCTGTAATTCCCAACTTATTAATATTGCCTTTTGCTGACTTTTGTGCCCAATCTACAGTAGCATCTAAATCGGACATAGCTTGAGCGTCAGGAACTTTCGAGACAACTTTACTAATAATTTCTTGAATGTCGGTGATTTTAGAAACATCACCTTGACGGGCAAACATTTCTGGGGCGATCGCTAAATAACCTAATTTGGCAAAACGGCGGCAAATATCTTGAATGTGTGCGTGAACTCCGAAGATTTCTTGAATTACTAAAATTACTGGAAAATTGCTGCCGCTGGCTGGCATTGCTCTGTAGGCTGGAATTGAGCCATCTTTTACGGGAATTTTTACCTCACCTGCTATTAAACCAGCAGCATCCGTATTGATAACGGCAGCAGCAATAGGATGAGCTGCTAAGGCAAATCCGGCGCTTAATGCGGTGACAGTAATAAATTGTCGGCGAGTTAAATCTTTCATGGGGCAGAAGGAAAAAGTAAGAAGGAAGGAAGGAAAAAAAGGCGGGTTTTGTAGGGAGATGGTGGGCAGTATATCTAATATTGCTTGCTAAACCCGCCCCTACAAGATTAATTTTATCAGATTTAGATTGAATTCTGAATTCTGAATAATTAGCTAAGTAGATAATGAAAAAAAATATAGTATTTTGTAGGGGGTCAGTTTAGCTAAGAATCACTCCTATAGAACCCATTTGACATCTAAGAAGAGGGTGCAAGCCTTCTAATCATCAGCCTAATAAAACAAAGGTTGAGCTTGGCAGTCGCCGCTGTCAAACTTCTCTCAAAGTTCTTCACCAAAATTTTACATCTTTCCATCCAA
>NZ_JANMZH010000611.1:0-3627 GCF_031383065.1 Microcoleus sp. OTE_8_concoct_300
GAGGAGATTAATGACTTGGTACTGGAAATGCTCGATCGACTAGAAGGAAAATGTCAGTACACAGCAGAGGACGAAGTTTTACAACAGCAGTTCAACTCTCTGCCAACACCTTATGGGCCGAATGTTTTTAATAGTCGGATGGGACGCTCTTTTTTGCATAATTATCATTTTTCCAAGCGGAAACCCATCGCTTAAAGCAGTCATAGTTCGATCGGAAGTCTTGCCTTATTGGTAATTGGTAATTCCTGAGGAGTTTTGAGTTTTAAGATTGGTTCGTGACTCTCACGGAGTAGCCGCCTGAGTGAATTTTAAACTTTTTAACTCAAAACTCCAAACTCCCAACTCAAAAGTATCCTTAAGGTTTGGGTAGCGCACCTTCGGGACTAGGAGAAGCAGCCGGTTCTGGACTAGGAGAAGCAGCCGGTTTGGGACTAGGAGAAGCAGCCGCAGGATTCGGCGAAGGAGTGCCACTAGCTAACTGATTAATTTGGTCTTTATAGTTAGGAGGAGCTAACTCAGTAGCTCGATCGAACAGCGTTTTTGCCTCATCTGTTTTACCCTGTTCCTTCAGCACGATCGCCTTTCCTAAAGTCGGGCGAAAATCTTTGGGATTAGCCTTAGCAGATTCGTCGTAAATGGCGATCGCCTCATCAAACCGCTTCTGTACAGCATAAACCTGTCCCAAAATCAACTGCACCGAAGTTACATCCACACTTCCCGGTTTCGCCTGATTTGCAGCCGGAGCCGCCTTCAGCGTATCTTGCAGGAGTCCGATCGCAGCTTCGGGCCGCTGCTGCACCAGGAGCAAATTCACCAACCCCTGCAAAGCCTTAATTTCCCCAGGCTTAGACACTAAAATTGACCTGTAAGCCCCAGCAGCCCCTTCGCGATCGCCCGTGCGTTCCTTAGCCTGAGCCAGCAAAATCCCGTATTCCGTAGTCTCAGGATTCAGCGAAGCCAACTTTTCCAAAGGAGCGATCGCATCCTTAATGTCCCCCACTCCTTGTCCGATCAACTCCAGTCGCACCTGCAACAATCCCCGCAAAGCCGTTACATTGTCAGGTTCCCGCTGCAAAACCAATTCGTACCCCCTCGCCTGAGCTTGCAGCAACTCTGATTGCTTGTCCCCAGACTGCGCCGTCTGAGTAGGCGTTGGAGTTGGCCGACTTTGCGCTTGGCTGGCCTTGAGAATACTGTCCAAAATTGGAACGAGAGAAAATCCCAAAAAAGCGATGAGCGACAGCACCACCACCACAGTAATCAACCCACGACGCTTGTTTGCTTTTTCCATAATTCAACTATCCCAGCTTAAAATCTACTATTTTCTAAGAATTAAGGCATTACCAGGCGGCATCTGCCATGAAAGCTCGATCGGTGCAACCGTAAACCTTTTTAACTTCAAAGTCCCAACGGACAAAGCAGCCTTTTACTTGCAGCTAATATGGTAACAGACCCACAACTCCATGCTAGCTAAACAATTTTGGACACTCAGACCCGCAGCCCCAAGGACTGCGGTTTCTGTCCAATTTAGTCTGGTCAAGCTAAAAATTACCGAAAATATGGCGGATCAGCCCGTTAGGTAATTGGATTAAGTAAAATAGGCAAGCTGAATATCCTAAATGCTATTAGCCAGCAACTCCACCTGGGCGCGATCGCAGGATTGATCGGTCAGCAACTGCCAAAGTCCTTGCTCGCAAGGATTTTAGCAGCCAGGGAACCGATCGGCACTCGTAGCGTTGAAAGTTGGCGTTGACGGGTCACAACCAGACCTCCGGGCGCAAGCCCCAAGTCAGGTGCTAGTAGTTTTTAAAGCAGTTTCTTCAGTTTATTCCTAATTTCCCTTAAGGGATGTGTCTCCGCTGCAAGGAGTTTTTATGAACCCCTCTCCCAACCGGTCTTCCAAATCGCCCAAATCTACTTCAAGTCGCAAGGCTCAGCCAAGCGAACCGGCCGTCAATCTGCCTAAAGATACAGATTCCATTCCTGAGACACCAGACGAAAGTCCGGTGCCTTCGGCGTTGACTGCAGATGTTGACCAAAATCAACCGCCAACGCCAACAGACGCCCCAGCGTCAAAGGATAGGCTGCAACGACCACGCTACAGTTCTGCCCTCGACAAGGACAAAACAAAGCCACAAGAGCAGCCCAGCAATGCTCCTGCACCCTCTGAGCAAGCAGCACCTTCGGAAGCTGTCAGCGATCCGACAGCGCTAGCAGTCGCACCGCCCGCAAAGGCCGAGCCTGCCGCTAACGAAAGTCAGGCCGCTGAGGACATACCCTCGGTCATGCGCCAACATCCGATTCCCCCGCCCAGCGAACCCAGACAGTACCGAGCTGTTGGTTTGGTGCGGGGCCGCTACACGCAATCAGAAGAGCAATTCACCCGGGGTATGCTCATAGCTGCCGACGGAACTGCCATCGACGCAGTTTTGCTGGGTAGAGTCATGAGTTTAGTCAAAAATCACCTGGATCTGGAACAAGAACACCTGTGGGTGGTCTATCCCCGCACCAGGCAAGAAGACGGCAACTTGCACGCCCAGATTATGGGAGTTTGGGAGCCGGAAACGCTCAAGAAACCTCCCGAACCTTCCTCTGATGAGGAAAATCAGGAAGCAGCGGAGATTGAGGCTAGTGGCGAAGCATCGACCGCATCTTTGCCGCCCTCGGAACCTGATGTTGAAGATGGGTATTTTTCGATTAGAGGTGAGGTGATTTATCAATCCCAAGACGAAGAAAAGTATGTCATCGTCAAAATCAAGCAAGCTCCCCGCAAGAATGACGACAAGATGAAGTTTTTTAAACTGAAACTCAAGGGAGATTTAGCAACAAAAGCGATCGGGTTTTTTTGGGATTTCCACGTCAAATTGAAAGCTGACAGTTTGATGATTGAGCAAGCCAATAATATTGGTGCCCTGCCGATTAAAAAGCGGAAATTCCCCCCGGGCAGCAAGCCGCCCGGTGGCTTCAAAGGAGGAGGGAAGCGTCCGTTTACTCCTAAGCCCAGCGGTGACGGTACTCCTGTAGGGCGTCCTAACATCAAGTCCGCAGCAGCAGCAGCACCGCCTGTCCCCAAGGAACCTCTTCCTAAGCCGGTTAAGAAGCCTAAGCCGATCCAGGAATGAACCAATTTTAGGTTTTATATCATGTCCGGTCGAGGGACCGCGATTTTTGTAGGGGAGGGTTCGCCAACAATACCTGCCAATAATTGACCATCTCAAAAACCCGCCCCGACCGGGATATTATGGTTAATCGATCGGGCATGATATTAGATTTGAGATTTGAGATTTTAGGTGAGTGCATCAGTTTCCAATGTGTGCAGTTTTTTACCAGAATTCTTCAATCAAAAATCTAGAATCCTGGACGCACTCGCCAGGAGCAGAAACGGGGTTTCTTGACCAAAAACCTAAGCTTTCAGGCCCGCGCTAGGGACAAGAAACCCGGTTTCTGGCACCTTGTGCGTCCACAAATAATCTAAAACCGCCAAATATAAGTAGTCAAACAAAATTAATTACACAAATCAAATAATATGATATACTAAAAACATCAAGTTTTATTTAAAGAGGTTTTATATGTTTTTACTTCGAGACATTAATCCACTTTCATTGAAATTGCTAAACCGAATTTATC
>NZ_JANMZH010000340.1:0-2268 GCF_031383065.1 Microcoleus sp. OTE_8_concoct_300
CAATTAAGCCGTTTAAGTAAGCACAACGATGAGCTAATACTTGTCCCACATGTTCTGATTTCCAACTCGCTCCTGATATTTTAATTCGTCTGCCTATTTGCTTAATGCCTGATTCTACCGCTCCTGAACCAATTGAACAGATGCCATCAAGAGAGAGAATTTCATAGTTGATAATCCTTTTTTTGTGCTTTTCTAAATATTTGCAAAAATTCACTGCTGATTTTTTCTTGAGCTTTGTAAATAGAGCTGCCGCACTCTCTACATTTCCTTTCCACAAGTATGCTTCTGCTTGCTTAAGTCGCTTAATTGAACCGCCTACTTTCTGAAGATTTTCGTTGAGATGGTACCAATCGAGAATTTCTCTTCTCTGGTGTTCACTACTGATTTCCTTAAATATATTCCATACTCCATCATGTCCATCACCTAAACAAGTTACAGGTTTGGCTAGTGGTTGTTTATTTGCCCAATCAATGATGATATCATTTTGATTAAAACTAGCCAATATACCAGCTGACGACACAATTGCTTTATAGTCTTTCCATTCAGATTTTTGTCCTTTATGTACCCGAGCGTCGTACTTTTCCACCATCTGCACTTAGCTCTGAAATATCTTCTGTTGATATCGGTTCACTGAAGTCTTGATAATGTACTAATATGAGTTGTGTTTTAGACGGAACAGTCACCCCCGTTAGATACTTAATATCTTGGGCGGCATGCTTATAAGCAACATTGGCACTCAGTCTTAAGCAACAGTTTTCTAAATGTGGACTCAACCTACTAGCACTACCACAGCCTAGTTTATCTGCTTGCTTTTGGGTGATACTTAAATTACCTAGGGTACTTTTTAAAGTCTTGACTCTTCCGGCTTTTGTACCGCTAGCTGAGCAGATAAAAAAAAGCCGATATGTGGTGTCACATGAGTCAAAACTTGGTCTCTGACTGCAAGTTCAATATCTTCTAATGTCTGCAAGGAATCAGGATTATAATCATCATAAAGGATGGCAGAAATAGCATCTAGATGTGTTTTAATTGCCTGTTGTTGTTCAGGTGTCATGATTATATATCAAGTGGGAAGAGATGATAATTATTCCCTATTATACTGATGATCGGCAAAAAAGTCATGGTGGGGTTCACCAGTATTTATACTCATCGCAAAAGTGACACGCTCCCCAAAAATCTTTGTATGTGACGGCGACGGCTATTTTGTAAGATCGGTAATTGTAGGGTGGCAGCTAATCGTTCTATCCTAACTTGTTTTTGAGACTGTAACAGCCATACTAGCATTTGAAGGGTAAGTAACTGTGCAGGAGTCAGATATTTTTGGAGAATTTCATGATAGAATGAGGGCATCATATTATTGGTTTGGGTCTTGTGGTATTAGCAAGACCCTTCTTTTTTATCACAACTGGGACTCTTTTCCCTCGGGAGATTATTTTGTCAACAAGCAGAAATTTTTGAGGCGAGCCGATCGCGCGAAAAGCTTTGCCTGTAACAGTTCGGGGGCGCTTGTCGCCCCCTGAACTCATTTACAAAAATACCTGACGCCATCTCAGTTTCTGATGATGACAACCAAGTATCCTTGATGCAATCAGAAAAACAAGTCAGATTAGAACGGCTCTCGCGAGTATTTCCCTGCCTAATTACAGCTGAAAGTCGGCGGCGGAAATTACAAAGATTTTTAGATTTACCGAACTTAACGATCGAATTAATTTGGTTCCCATTAATTACTTATTGGTTGACCACTTATTGCCCTGTTGGTCAAAGCTTGTCAATCGCAATCGAGATCCAGGGCTATTTCATTCTTGAGAGAAGGGTGATAAGCTGAAGCTATATTCCTTCAAATTGTTTTGAGTAATGACCCAACTTGCAATTGTTGAAGCCTTCTCTGACTTGATTGATACTCGTTGCGGCACAGGATCGCGCCATCAGCAGGCACTCTGTCTTGCTATGTTCACTGTTGCAGTTGTTGCCGGGAACAAAGGTTTTCTGGCAATTGGGGATTGGCTCAAAGCGCACAAAGCCGAATTAGTAAAACTTTTTCAACCACCAAAGGGACGAATTCCTTCTTATATAGTCATTTCAAATAAGTATGAGACACTAGACTGCACAATAAGCACGAATAATTTCATCCTGTCGGGGCGACAAGTCGCCTATAAGGCTGATAGAATAAGTCTCATAGCTCTTAAGCCTTGTTGATAATTAGGTAGTTTGTGTGGACACAAAGACATTAATTCAACAACAACCTGCCAATTACTAGACATTGAATCG
>NZ_JANMZH010000356.1:0-1540 GCF_031383065.1 Microcoleus sp. OTE_8_concoct_300
AGTTTACCCAAATTTTATTCCGGAGGGAGACCAGATTATTAGCAAAACCTATATGACAAGAGTTGAAGGTGAAAATACAAGACTCAGACATTACTTGGCTCGGTTAAAAAGAAAAACTCTTTGTTATTCTAAGTGTGAAAAGATGCTAGGGTATTCAATTAAATTACTAATTCATTATCTAAAATTTGGAGATTTTCCAATTCCCCATCAAAATGCTGGAAATCATTTTCGACTCCCCTCGCGTATTTTTACTCGTATCATACCCTAATTCAGCAATGCCCAAGAAAATCCTCGTCCAGTATGCCAAGGTAGCCGAGATATCCTCGATCGTACTCGTTGAGGTAGATTCCGAGCTGGGTGCGGGAACGAGGGGTTCATCAATGGGCATTAATGCACTTAAGACCGCAGCACTCCAGAAACAGGCAGCTCGGATGCATGCTGAAAACGGCATTCTGAGCATGGATAGCCTGCGCGTGCAGACGGAAAATAGTGCGCTCTTCCGCGCCCAGAAGCACAAGCACGCTAAATACATTGACTCGGCATACAAAGTATTCGCACGTGCCACTGATTTAGTTGCCGAAGCCTTGCAGAAAGGTTTATTTCCCGTAGTGCTTGGTGGAGATCACTCCACCGCTGCTAGCACTATTGCCGGGATTAAAAAGGCGTTTCCCGATCGCCGACTTGGCGTAGTCTAGATTGATGCTCACGCCGACATCCATTCGCCATTCACCTCGCCGTCGGGAAATATGCACGGGATGCCGCTAGGAGTAGCCCTTGCCAATGATAACTTGGCGAAACAGATCAACGATGTAGACCCGGAAACAGCAGAACTGTGGCGGATGTGTCAGTCTCTCGGCTTGCAAGATGGCCCGAACCTGGACATCAACGACCTCGTGTACGTCGCGGTGCGGGATACCGAGGAGGCGGAAGATCACCTGATAGAAACCCACAATATCCTCAACATTACGGCAACGCAGATGCGGGAAATTGGTCCAGAAGCCGTGGCACAACGTTGCCTTGAGAAGCTGGCGGAGGTTGACTTAATCTACGTCAGCTTCGACGTAGATAGTATGGATTCTGCGATTTCAATGGGGACTGGGACACCGGTTACGGGTGGCCTGTTGGTTGAAGAAGCCCGCATTTTCAACGAGACTCTTGTTAAAGATCCTCGCGTCTGCTGTTGGGAAATCTGCGAAATCAACCCCGTGATCGATACCTTGAACTCTATGGCCCAGAACTCCCTGGGCATCTTCCAAGGTGTGGTGGATGCGATCGCTTCTCGCCTGGAAAAAACGTCGAAGCAAAGCTGAGCTCCGCTTTGCCTGCTTTCGTGAGATGTCCGCTGCACGCACCTCCGCGTGCAGCGCCTGCATTTAGTAGCAAAAAATTAGGTAAAACAAGTATTGTAAAACTTCATTGAGTTTATAAGCAATTATAAACAATAATGGTATTATATTGTTATGAGTGTTGAACAAGGAATACGCACAGCCGATCGAACGGAAGTCTCAAATGCAACTAACAGAGAGGCACATCATTAAAT
>NZ_JANMZH010000424.1:0-1826 GCF_031383065.1 Microcoleus sp. OTE_8_concoct_300
AGATTATTTGAATCCATTGAAAAACTAGAAGCACTGTTACATAAACTGTTAAATGAAGGAGGACTAATTATGAAATGGAACCGAAAAATAAAAAATAAAGGTAACTTAGTTAATGCAGTTTAGATGTCGAACAGCTTAGTCATTAGTCATTAGTCATTAGTCATTAGTCATTAGTCATTAGTCATTAGTCATTAGTCATATCAACTCCGCTAGCATCGTCGGGCGTCAAATCGAATCAACAGTCTCAACTATCATTCAGTTTTTCAACCCCTCCTTCAACAGTCAACAGTCAACAGTCAACAATAATTCCGGTGCAACCGGAATTGATATCATTAGTCATTCTCCCAATTACCAATTCTCAATTTCCAATTCCCAATTACCTACCTTTAGATAGATGTCAAATCCTCGCCGACTGTGAAATCTTCAAGGTAAAGAGAATTTTATCAGTCTTGAGGAAGACTCAATAAATGTATTTTTAATATAGCAACCGCCCTGACGGTTAGGACGTTCTTAATTGCTGAAACCCTTGCGGAAGATTGCTTCTTCCTTCTCTCCTAGATAAATAAAACCTTCTTCCTTCTAGCTTCTTCCTTCAACATCTGCTATAACAGCAAGTTCTCGAAAACTATAACCAAAGATAGTTTGTGAATGAGCTAGCTTAGACTTAATATTTAAACATAAGCCAAACATCTTTTTGTAAAGATAACTCAGGAAAAAATCATGACTAATCGCCAACCAATACCGCCCGAAAAAGAAATTAGCAAATCAACACCTGCAGACGAACAAATCGAAGCTAATATGGAAGCCCCCCACTACGACAGGGGCATTACTCCTGCGGAGACAGCAGCGCGGCAAGAACGCGAAGGCTCCAACTTCATGCACCCAACCACCGAAGCGAAGCAGAAAAGTGCAAAAACTGATGACCAAACCGATGACGAAAGCATTCACACTACAGATGGTTATACAGTAGACAAAGAAGGTCTGGTTAACAATTACGCGATCGAACCGGAAATGTACATCAACGAACCGGGCGATTTGAGAGCAAAAGAGGAAGCCGAAGCCCAAGAACGCGCTCGAATTCTCGCAGAAGTCAAAGATAAAAAAGGCGAGGAAGGAAAACTGACAATGGATGCAGACACCCGCGGCAAAGGGCCGGGAATTATCTAGATTGTCTGGTTGGTAGTTGCATTTGGGCGCGCGAGGTTGCAACTGTAAAGTAAAGGGGCAGGTTTTTATAGTTCCGGCAGTTATCGATCGATATTTCCGGTAAAACCAGCCCCTTTTTTGCTTTCGACTTCGGTTTTTAGACTTGATATCATGTCCGATAGATCGCGCATCATACATAGTCGGGGCGGGTTTTTGAGATTGTCGGTTTTTGGCGACTATTGCTGGTGAACCCGCCCCTTGTATCTTAAAAGAGTGAGTCAGTCGATCGCCACGTCATTGATTCGATCATACCGACAATCAGGCGATCAAGCCAACAATCAGGCGATCATACCAACAATCAGGCGATCAAACCGACAATCAGGCGATCAAGCCAACAATCAGGCGATCAAACCGACAATCAGGCGATCAAGCCAACAATCAGGCGATCATACCAACAATCAGGCGATCATACCAACAATCAGGCGATCATACCGACAAACAGGCGATCATACCGACAATCAGGCGATCGAGCCAACAATCAGGCGATCGAGCCAACAATCAGGCGATCGAGCCAACAATCAGGCGATCGAGCCGACAAGCAAAGCGAATCTAAAGAAACAAGGAAAGTTTAGTACAAATGGTTCTGTAACAGCAGAAAGTGTTCTTTAAGGACATCAGAA
>NZ_JANMZH010000428.1:0-11198 GCF_031383065.1 Microcoleus sp. OTE_8_concoct_300
AGATTATTTGAATCCATTGAAAAACTAGAAGCACTGTTACATAAACTGTTAAATGAAGGAGGACTAATTATGAAATGGAACCGAAAAATAAAAAATAAAGGTAACTTAGTTAATGCAGTTTAGATGTCGAACAGCTTACCCTAAAGCGATTGCCTTACACGAACAAAAGTTAGCCATTGTACAAGAGTTAGGAGATCGTTCAGGAGAAGCTAGTGCTATATTGTGCCTAGCTAGCTGTCATTTCAATCTTCAAAACTATCAACAATCTCTTGAACTAAGTCAGCAAAGTTTAACTATCGCTGAAGCAATTGGAGAAAGAGATACGGCGGCTCAAGCTTATTTCTTTTCAGGAATGGCTCTAGCCAAGCTAAAGCAACGGCGAGAAGCAATTGACGCTTTCAATCAAGCTTACCAGCTATTTCTAGCAACAGGTCAACAGCATTGGATTTCCCATGTGCAAACACAGCTAAAGCAGCTAGGTGAAAGTCTCATTGCTGACCAAGAATTCCCGGAAGCAATAGAATTATATAAATTACAGTTGCAATCTTTACAAAAACTCAACGACCAATCGGGAATCGGTTGGGCGCTGCAAAACTTAGGTAAAAGTTATTACAATCAAGGCGATTACCAGAAAGCCATTGATCCTCACACCCAAATGTTAGGAATTGCTCGTCAGCTAGCAGATACGGCAATGGAAAGTTTAGCCTTAGCTTGGCTGGGGTGTGATTACCGCGAGGTCAATCAATGGGAATTAGCGTTAAATTATTTTCAAACACGGCTAGCCCTGGCTAAAGATATTAATGACCGCAGCGCTCAACGAGAAACTTTAGGCTGGCTTGGTAGCATTTCCAAAAAGCTCAGACAGAATGCTCAAGCTGTGACTTATTACACTGAGCAACTGTCAGTTATTAGGGAATTAGGCGATCGAGTTGGAGAACAAAGTGCTTTGTACGCTCTTGGTAGCTTCCATAATGACCTCAGCCAACATCGCCAAGCTCTTGACTATTTTTTGCCTACTTTGGCCTTGGCCGAACAGCTAGAACAGAAAACAAATGCTGCGAATGCTCACTATATGCTGGCTAAAACTTTTCTAACATTGGGTAAAATGCCAGATGCAATTTGCCACTATCGGTCAGCTAAAAACCTTTATGATGAGCTTAACGAAACTGATTGGTCACAACGCTGTCAGGACAGGTTACAGGCATTAGATGCTTTGTAAAGCTGCAGGCTATTTGAATTCCCATTGATATCGGGTGATGCGCGATCGCCCTTAATCTCAGCAAGTGCGATCGCTCTTAATCTCACTCAAAGAAACCGGGTTTTTTACCGAATTTACGGTGTGTAACGCGTCTTTCGGGAAAAAAACCCGGTTTCTGGGCCCCATGGTATTAAACTAAATTTTAGTTTAGCTCAATCAATTTCTTTGCTCAAGAGCGATCGCCCTTAATGTCCAAAAGTGCGATCGCCCTTAATGTCACTTCCCTTAATTACAAAACAAACTCGGCTCTACATGAAAAAAGCTCCCCAGAATCAATGCCAGCTCTTTGCTAATATCTCGATCGCCATTAACGACTTCAGACACTCTTTTTTCAGATCCAATGACTCCTACCAAATCAGCAGGTTGTAACTCTCTTTGTTCCATCAAAAACAGCAGTATTGAATGAGGCGTTGCTGTGGTTCCTGGTGCGTAATATTCCTGCTCAAATTTTTCAATCAATACAATCAGCAATTCATATAACTCATTTTCTTCAGGAGTGCGATCGCGCTGGTGCATCAACTCTTCCACCATAGCCAGAGCTTTCTCATTATCCGCTTCATTTCTAATTATTTTCGGCTGGTACTGAGACAATAACTCTTTGTATTTATCTGGATTAAAAGTAAGGGTCATTTTTCCATTTCTCCTTATCATACTCAGCATGGGTGAGAATATATTTGATATAAACTAATTGGCTTTCATAATCAATACTAACTATTAATCGATAATTATTACCTTTGATATTAAAAACTGTAAACCCCCCAACAGCTTCGGCTTTAGGAAAAACAGATTGTACCTCAATTAAGTTAGACCATTTAGCCTTGCTAGTAATTTTAAACCAGTTATCCAAAGCTTCCCCGCAATCAGCATGAGTTTCGCTGTATTCACGCACCCGTCGGTAGCTGATTATGTGCATCTACTATAATAAATTTAAACTAAATTTTAGTTTAGCTCAACCAATTTCTTTCGTCAAGGGCGTGAAGCGCAGCTATCCCGTAGGGAATCGCCCTTAATCTCCAAAAGTGCGATCGCCTCCCATTCACCAAAAGTAATCTTCCATGATTTAATTAAAATAGCGAACCCTTTTTCAGTGGCATGGTCTGGTACTTTTGATAAAGTGGGAGAGATAAGATGAACGTTACTCAATTAATAGAAAAATTAAATGCTAATAAGTTCATGCGTTCTGATGAGGAAGTAATGAGTTTTGACTTCACTTTAGCCGAACTTGCCCTACATCCTAACAGCGAATATTTGCCAGCACTTTATCTAGTTTTCGATGACAGATGCGAACAACATGAAGTCATGTATGGTCTCATTCATTTTCTGGAGTCTTTTGAGCTAAAAGACCAGTTGCAGGCGTTTATTGATACCATAGACCGGATGGTTGTTAATGCGAAAGAATGGACAATGATTCTACTTTATGGAATTCTAAATCAGGATTTATCCCGGAATTTATATAGCCAGATGTTACATTCCAACCATTCTCAAAATCGGGATTTATGTACGCATTTGCTGCGCGAAATAGTTGCCAATGAATCCCCTCCTTTATCTTCCCATGCTGAGTCAGTTATTTCCGGCGCAACTGCGATCGACATTAATATTGATGAAATTCAGAGAGATCTGTCGAGCTTTATTAAACTCATCCAAGAAGGCAATATCTTGGTACTCTTGCAAGACGATCGGCCAATAGCCGAAATTAAACCGATCAAATAAGATGTAAGCCGCTCTCAGGATGAGCGATCGCCCTTAATCTCCAAAAGTGCGATCGCCCTTTTAAAAACCCTAACTCCTGCTCAGACAGTTGACGTGCTAAACTCAGAGTATCGTCACAGCCACAAACAGAATGCAAACCATTACCATCACAATTCCAGACGATCGCCTGCACAAGCTCCAAGAAATCGCCAACCGCCTCGGCGTTTCCCTAGAAGCATTACTGCTTGCGGGTGCTGAAAACTTGCTCGCACCACCAGAAACATCCTTCCAAAATGCTATGGAATACGTCCTTAAAAAGAATTCTGAGCTCTACCAAAAGCTCGCGTAATGCGCTATCTAACTTTAACAGAAGTCTTAGAACTTTATCGGCGCATTATCGAGCAGTCGGGCGGAGCATTGGGCATCGCTAATTTAGGAGCCTTAGAGTCAGCTTTAGCTCAGCCGCGCATGACGTTTGGCGGGGAGGAACTTTACCCAACTATCGTGAAAAAAGCTTCAGCCCTTGGATTTGCTTTGATTAAAAATCATCCTTTCTTAGATGGTAACAAACGCATCGGTCACGCAGCAATGGAAGTCTTTCTAGTTTTGAATGGCTTTGAGATTTCTGCACCTGTAGAAGAGCAAGAAGAAATTATATTACAAGTCGCATCAAGCGCGATCGCCCGCGATGAATTTACTGAGTGGCTGCGCTGTCATATTGTTCCTAATTCTATTTGATAAATTCTGGCTCTGAAAACTAAACTTTATTATGCCGCAGTGCGATCGCCATTTTGCTCCAAAAGTGCGATCGGCTGCGATAGCGACCGACGATCGCCCATTGCAAGCTGGACGGACGAGATGGCACAATAGGGGAAACTTCCAACAGATTGCAAGGCATGAGCGACAGCGAGCGGATTTCAGTGGTTTTGCCAACACAGGCTAAAAAGGATCTCGAAAAGTTGTGCAATATCGAAAAGCGATCGATCTCCAACTTGGTCTACCTTCTGATTCAAGAGGCGATCGACCAAGCAAAAGCATCCGGCAAGCTCAAATCAACAGATGGCTGAAACTATAGCAATCCTAAATGATTATACTCGTTACCAGGCTCTTCCTGGTAACGCATATCCGGAGGAAGAGCCTCCATAGTCTGGGCCGAGGCAGAGCCTCGCTTACATCGGTTCCCAGGCAGAGCCTGGTAACCAGTTAACCAGTTATTGAAACTGATTTAGGATTGCTATAAAAGGATAACATCACATTATATTTCAGCCAGACTTAGGAGAGGCAAATGAATCTAGCAGATGAAATTACAATCAATCAAATTCAACAAGAATTAATTAGCCAAGAAGATGCAAAAAAGTGGTTTTTAAGCTTCCCAACCGAATACCAGCAGGAAATATTACAGCGGCTATCCTACATGACCCTCCAAGCAGGGGCGCGAGAAGAAGATGTTTCCCTAGCAATTGCCAAATCAAAACTTCGCCCAACTTACACCCCTTGTGTGTTACTGAGTAGAGGGCGATTAAAAGAACAAATGGCAAAGCTTTTGAAACTGCCGTCCTCAGAATTTATCAAAACCTTTTTCCTGTTAATGAGTTTATTGGCAATTGCCGATGCCCGCAGGTACTGCAAATATTGTCAAGATGGCTGTAGCCACTGGTGGCATCCCGATTTGAGCGATCGCAAAGTTGTAGATGAAATTCAGCGCGAGTTTCAACAAAGCATTCTTGTTTAAGTTGTAGAAAGCTGTGATGCGATCGGGCGATCGCCCTTCATCCCCCACCCGACTCCTCAAATTGTCCAATCTTCAAACCTCAAACCCGGTACTCGCTCAAAATCCCGCCGGTTCCGCGTCACCAGAATAGCATTTTTAGAAAGCGCGATCGCAGCAATTCGCAAATCTCTTGTGCCAATGCGAATCTTTTGACGCACCAACTCCTGATAACAATTCCAAGCATCCTCATCAAAATCAAGTACGTTGACAGTTCCAAAATATTTTAATGTGGTCATTAACCTATCATAAGCTAATAAGATTTCATCCCGTGAAGAACCTTGCCTGATAACATGAAGGCGTCCGCCAAATTGTTCTTCGACTGTAACGATAGTAACAGCAATCTCTTCTGGATTGAGTGCTTCTAGGCGCTGGCTGACAAGTGGATTCCCTCTTTGAAGCAGCGAAACATGATCCGTATCTAGTACCCACAAACTCACTTGGCCTCAGCCTCCGCATCGAGTGTACGGTAATATTCTTCCATTTCTGCATCTAGTTGGCGGCGATCCTCTTCTATAAATGCCACCACTTGCTCGAATTGCGGATCGTCTTTAAACATTCCAGCAAATTTCATCCACGGATGCTCTGGTTTTGGCGGTTGAATTGCCAGAGAAATCAGTTCAGCTTTTTCTAGCCGATCGCCCACAACTAAGCTAATATTAGTAATAACTTCTTCCCGGCTATTACCCTCAGCTTTACATCCAGCCCAACCCAAAACCACCGCTTGATACTTTCCCTCTGTCTCCTGTTCGATAATAGCTGTCAAGGCTGGGCGATCGGGTTTTTGCTCTTGGATTTCCAGAGAAACGAGTTCAGCTTTTTCTAAACGATTCGTGACAAGCTGGCTGAGATTTGCGATCGCCTCATCACGAGTATTTCCCTCAGCTTTACATTCTGGCAAACCCAATACAATCGCTTGATACTTTCCCTCTGTTTCCTGTTCGATGACGGCTGTCAAGGAAAAGTCAGTTAATTTGTCCGACGGCTTTAGTAATATTTTAGTAGTCATAATAGTAAATTCAAGGAACAATTATATTTTTAATTATACCTGACATATTACACCATTTTCAATTTGCTTTTCCGGGACGGGCTCTCCGGCCCATCTCACAATCAAACTGACTCTTTGTGGAACAGGCATCTTGCCTGTTCTAGATGACTGCAAACAACTACAAAAAAACAGACTCTTTGTGGAACAGGCCCGAAAGCCTGTTCCTGACAAAAGGCTACACAGATTACGAATCCCGATCGAGCTTCAGCACAGCCATAAAAGCCTCCTGCGGCACATCCACAGTACCCACAGACTTCATCCGCTTCTTACCCTTCGCCTGCTTTTGCAGCAACTTCTTCTTCCGCGAAATATCACCGCCGTAACACTTCGCTAACACATCTTTCCGCAAAGCCGGAATGTGCTCCGAAGCAATCACCTTCGCGCCAATTGTCGCTTGAATCGGCACCTTAAACTGGTGGCGGGGAATCAACTCCTTGAGTTTTTCAGTCAACCCGCGGCCCACATTATAAGCCTTATCCCGGTGTACGATCATCG
The DNA here is from genome assembly GCF_031383065.1 of Microcoleus sp. OTE_8_concoct_300. Taxonomy (NCBI): domain Bacteria; kingdom Bacillati; phylum Cyanobacteriota; class Cyanophyceae; order Oscillatoriales; family Microcoleaceae; genus Microcoleus; species Microcoleus sp. OTE_8_concoct_300. Next base: position 6,259 of record NZ_JANMZH010000428.1, read on the forward strand.
CCAAAGCATCAACCGGATCGCCATTAATTAAAATGTCCATTTTCACCAACGGATTTTCGCGATAACCGATAAGGTGATACTCCATGCTCGCATAACCGCGCGATCGCGATTTCATCTGGTCAAAAAAGTCCGTCACCACCTCCGCCAAAGGCAACTCGTAAACCAGCGTAGTGCGGCCTTGACTCAGATACTTCATATCCATAAAAATGCCCCGCCGACTTTGAGACAGTTCCATCAGCGCGCCCACATAAGTTTCCGGCGACAGCATTTCTACCCGCACATAAGGTTCCTCAATTTTCTCGCGATACTGAGGATCTGGCAAGTGGCTGGGATTGTCAATTGTTAATACTTCCCCTTTAATTGTTGTGATTTGATAAACCACAGAAGGAGCCGTAACAATCAAATCCAAATTGTATTCTCTCTCCAGTCTTTCTTGCACAATTTCCATGTGCAGCAAACCCAAGAAACCGCAGCGGAAACCAAATCCCATCGCACTCGAAGTTTCCGGTTCGTAAGAAAGCGCCGCATCGTTGAGTTCGAGTTTTTCTAAAGCTTCCCGCAAATCTGGAAATTGGTCAGCATCGATCGGGAACAAGCCGCAAAAAACCATCGGTTTTGCTTCTGTATAACCCGGCCAAGGCTCCGGTGCAGGCTTTTTGACCAAAGTAATCGTATCGCCGACGCGAGCATCAGCTACGGCTTTAATTGCCGCGCCCAGATAACCAACTTCCCCCGCGTGCAGTTCGTCTACTGGAACTTGAGTCGGTGAAAGGATGCCCAATTCATCGATGACATATTCCTTACCCGAAACCATCAACAAAACTCGATCGCCCTTTTTGACACTTCCGTCCATCACCCGGAAATACACAATTACCCCGCGATAAGCGTCGTAATAACTATCAAAAATTAGCGCCCGCAGCGGTTTGTCAACAGTATCCTGCGGCGGCGGCACCAATTCGACGATCGACTCCAAAATCTCATCAATACCAATTCCTTCCTTAGCCGAAGCCTCAATCGCCCCGCTACAGTCCAGACCGATAATTTCTTCAATTTCCCCTTTTACCCGTTCCGGTTCTGCCCCCGGCAGGTCAATTTTATTTAAAACTGGAATAATTTCCAAATTGTTTCCCAAGGCAAGGTAGACATTTGCCAAGGTTTGTGCTTCCACGCCTTGAGATGCGTCTACCACCAGCAGCGCCCCTTCGCAAGCAGCGAGCGATCGCGACACCTCGTAAGAAAAGTCCACGTGTCCGGGAGTGTCGATCAGGTTGAGCACGTACTCCTGACCGTCCTTGGCAGTGTAATTCATCCGAGCCGCTTGCAGCTTGATCGTAATGCCGCGTTCGCGTTCGAGCTCCATATTGTCTAAAAACTGCTCCTTCATCTCCCGTGCTTGCACAGTCCCAGTCGCCTGCAACAGGCGATCGGCCAAGGTAGATTTTCCGTGGTCGATGTGAGCAATAATCGAAAAATTGCGAATGCGAGATACAGGGACGTTAGTCATGTTTTTTGTCAAAGAGCTAATCGGCAAAGGATACTTTTTGTTGTATGATTACACAAGCAAGAGTAGAGTGCTTACTTCAACCTCTTACTGGGGATTGAGCTGAAACCACAACTAAGGCAAACCTCAAGAGTATCAGTTATTACCCTTTCAAGTGTCCGACCGAGCCCGGACACCCAAAAGGAAAAAACTTTTCTCTCTCTCATTGTACAGAAAGCTGTTAAGCGGTTGAGGAAAGGTTGGGTGCAAATCAGGGACTTCAAATATCTAGTCGGGCCGGTTGTCATCAAAAGAATTGAAACTTAAGAATTAAAACTAGGATTTTTTAACTATGAGCGAATCACCTATACCCTCCCACAGTTCGTCAGAAAAAGTGGAACTATCTATCCATATAGATTCGGAACTGCTAGACCAAATTAAGCACTTGACGAATGACCCCAGCAAAGTCATTGAAACCGCAATCAAGCAGTGGCTCAGAGGCGAGCGCCGCGAAGACGAGTTGGCTCTAAGTTTGCGCCGCAACCCCCCAGTCCCGCCCCGCGGTGAGTGGAACGACTGAGGTTCGCGGGTAGGAGACGGCGGGCGCAAATCTTCTGGCCGTAAAGTTTCTGGCTGTGAAATTTCGAGGCCCGCGCGATCGACTGCAGATGGGGCGGCGAAAGCTACAGGTTGTGGGCGAGATCGCGCGGGCTCGCCTCACAACCTCGGAACTCTTCAAGGTGACGGGAAAAATGCGATCGCCAGTCCCAGACTTGAGTTGTTGGCAGCCTCAGATTTTGGCGTAATTTTCAAACTCGATCGTTAATCTGTGCAGATTTATAACTCCTAAATCTTAATTGTTATTTTTAAATTACCCAAAACGGCTGACAACAAATAGTTTTGAGTTTTGAGTTGAGTTCAGAATTAAATAATTAATATTATTTAAGTTCATTAATAACTCAAAAGTCGGTAGAAGCAGAAAAGACTTGGCAATTGTGAGTTTTGAGCAGTTAAATTATAATTAAAAACTCCACAAGTTTTTAGTTGATTAATAACTCACAACTAAACGGTCGAAGCCCAAAACAATTGGGAGTTTTGAGTTTTTAATTAAAAACTCAAAACTCCAAAATCCGAACTACTTTCATCCTCTACTCTGATGGACTCTAACACAGATTTCCGGCGATCGAGCCTCGCCTCTACAGTTTTTTTTCAAGAGTTAGGGGCAGAATTAGTATTTACCCAAGACGCCTCTGGTCGATATCTATCTTTTTACTGGCAAAAAGCCGAGCAGTACAACCTCACAGCAGAACAAATTGTCGATCGCCCCCTCAGCGAAACCCTGCAACCCATCGCCCCTGCGGCTTATCTCGATATCCTGCGGCGGGCGCTCGAAACCCTTGTACCGCAACGGTTCAGCTATCCATTTTGCCACGCCGGACAATATTTTCTCTTCGATTTGACACTCACTCCGGCGATCGACTCAAACGGCAAAGCTGCAAAAGTCTTAGTTATGGGAAGGCTGCTGTCTGACAAACCCACAGACAAACCGCCAGATTCCCCAGAGTTCATGCTCAATCGAGCTTTGCCATCCCCCTCAGACGCCGACCAACAAATGCTGCTTTCGGCGAGCCACATCCCCGGTCGATCGCTCCCTCCCTACTCGGAAATCGACCGCAAAACCATCTCGCAAATCGCTCAAAACCTGCACAAAACCCTCGATGTAGAGATAATTTGGCAGCTAACAGCTAACAGTTTGGGTCAAGTCTTGAACGCGAGTCGCTGCATCATCTGTTCCTACAAAAAAGACAGCAAAAATCTCGAAGCCTCCTCCTTCATCGCCTCGGAAAATGATCAAAATTATTCAGCCGCAGCAGCCGAATTACAACAGTCAATTGCCAGCGACGGCTCGCCCCCGGTTTCCCCAGCTCAAATCAAAAATCTCCAATCGAAAACTTTAAAAGTAGTAGCGGAATACCGCCAAGAACCTTACTCTTCTATGCTGGGATTAGAACTGCGGGCAGCCGAACAGCCGGGGTGGATTCAAACATTAGCCACCCTAAAACCAGTAGCAATCGATTACGCCTCGCCCATCGCCGATCCCTTCCACCGCCATTCCGTCATCGTAGCAGCTACATCCTATGAAGACCAACCTAATGCACTGATCTGTTTGCACCGCTGTGGCAGTTCCTCGAAATGGAGCCCTCTCGAACTCGAATTCGCCCGCGAGTTAGTCGCTCAAGTCGGCAGTGCGATCGCCCACGCTACACTTTACCAAGAATTAGAACACGCCCGCGCCGAAGCCGTAGCTCTTTCCCAACTTAAAAGTCAATTGCTTGCCAATACTTCTCACGAACTCCGCACCCCCCTCAACGGCATCCTCGGCTTCCTGAAACTGGTTGTAGACGGCATGGCAGATGACCCCGAAGAAGCGCACCAATTTATCGAAGAAGCTTACCGCTCTGCAGTACATTTGTTGAATGTGATTAACGATTTTTTGGATGTCGCTAAAATCGAAGCTGGCAAAATGCAGCTAGAGCTCGCTCCCGTCAAACTCGGCGAACTGTTGCAACAAGTTGAGGATTTCACACGGGTTCAAGTCCAGCAAAAGCGATTGCAATTTCAAATCCAAAAACCTGCTGTGGAGGACGATATTATTTTGTATGGCAACTACCAACGCCTGCTTCAGGTAATCTTGAACCTCACGGGCAATGCCATTAAATTTACCGGAGAAGGGGGAATTCGCATCAGTGCCGAAGTTATTAAGAAAAAGGTGACAGTTCACAACCAGCAGTTCCCCGGAATGGTAAAAATGCGAGTCGCTGATACTGGCATTGGGGTTTCTCTCGACAAGCAAGATAAATTATTTGAGTCATTTTTTCAGGTGGACGGCGATCGTACCAGGCAATACGGCGGCACCGGTTTGGGATTAGCTATTTCTCAAAAACTGGTAGAAGCAATGGGGGGTACAGTAAATTTTTACAGTATGGGGGAAGGACTGGGCTCTACTGTTACTTTTACTGTGCCGCTTTATCAAGAACCACTATTTAAAAATTAATCATCAGAAAAATGGGTAGAAACCTCGTCCTTTTAGGACGGCTTTACATTGTGCTTTTGGATACTACCGCCTTGGAACTGGTTGGTTCGGTGTACTTTTGTGTTGCACTTTCAGCGGGACAATTACCGCTTCAAACTTCCCAGTCCTGTACGCATAGTATTTTGCTCTTTTGAGCCTCCCTTGCGGGGTAGAAGAGACGACCTGCCAGGTCGTCTGTACTTCGCCAAAGTTATAGAGGCTTGCGCCGGCTAATAGCACTGTTTCAGTGACCTTAAAACTGGTTAACTATTAGCGACAGAGCAAGGAACTAGCTTCGCATTCCAGGGTGTCGTGACCTTAATAACGTAGTCAATTAAGACGCTTGGCTGGTCAGAATGGCTCTCTAGATTTCTCCTTCAAGCCTCA
>NZ_JANMZH010000429.1:0-1341 GCF_031383065.1 Microcoleus sp. OTE_8_concoct_300
AAAAGATAATTAGCAATTGGTATGAAGTACAACGGAATATGTTCACGTTAGTTGTACGTGAGCATATTTTTGCCAACCTTAGCAGTGATATCATTATCTATAATTCATAGATGATGTTTTTTGTCAATGCGTAAGTCCTACTAAGATTGCTGAACAGCAAATTAATACTCAGGAGCTTTTAGAGAATGTAGAAGCGATCGGGACTCGGACAACTTACACCTGCCCTGAATGCAACGGCAGCATCTGGCAAGTTGACAAATCAGAGCCGCTGCGGTTTCGCTGTCACACGGGACACTCCTTTACGGCTGATACATTTCTGGCAGAGCAAACTCAGAATTTGGAGAAGGCGTTATGGTCGGCAGCTCGAATAATGGAGGAAAAGGTCATATTTTTCCGTCAAATGTCTGAGCGAATGGGAAATTACAATTTACAAAGTGCGGCAGCAAAATACGCAGATCACGCCAAAAGCCTGGATGCCGAAGTATCACTGATTCGAGGCATCATTCTCAACGGCTTTGCGACAAAACGAACCATTGTCGAAACAGATGAAGAGCAGCCACAGTAACTCAACCTCGATAAAGTTTTCTTTCCACCCAGCAATACGTTTAACGAGTGTTTTACAGCGGCGTAAAAATTTACTCATCAAGGCTGAGAACTTATTACTTTAGACAACTGAGAAATGTGACGAGAATGTTCTAGAGGTATAGTATATTTAGGCTCATTTAAATTTAATTTAATTGTGTTATTTTGATATTAAAGTTGATTTCTTAGTCAATTTATCCAACTTTGAGTTGCTGGAAATTTGATTAAATCAAATCCGCTAGAAATTCACCCGGTTCTCTTTCTCAAACAGGAATACGCCCGTTAGGAGGTTTCAGCAAAAACTCAGTTATTCGACTTTATCCTTTGAGAATATCAATTTGAACCCCGCAAATGAAATATAGCAATCCTAAATCATTTGTGAATTTCTTACTCCCGGACCGCGGGTTCGGGCAGGGTTGGGGTGGGGTAAAAAATTTACGACTAATTTACGATTGCTATATTAAACTGAGTTAAAGCAAACGAATTTTGTAACAATTGCCACAGGGAGAATATTAGTAAAGTTTCAAGATGAGTATTTTTTTTATTTACCGCAGAGAACACAGAGCACGCAGAGTTAAGAAATAAAGAGAAGTTCACAAGTTATTATTGTAGCATTTGGGGTAAGCTGTTCGACATCTAAACTGCATTAACTAAGTTACCTTTATTTTTTATTTTTCGGTTCCATTTCATAATTAGTCCTCCTTCATTTAACAGTTTATGTAACAGTGCTTCTAGTTTTTCAATGGATTCAAATAATCT
>NZ_JANMZH010000441.1:0-11323 GCF_031383065.1 Microcoleus sp. OTE_8_concoct_300
GTCGTCTGTACTTCGACAATGTTTCGAGAGCTTGTTAGACCTGCAACACTGTTGAGCGTGACCTTAGAACTGTTTAATTGCTCCGGACAGAGCAGGGGACTAGCTACGCATCCACAGGGTGTCGTGACTCTCAAAACGTAGACAATTAAGCCTTAGTCTGGTCAGTACGGCTTGTCAGATTTCTCTTGCAAGCCCCGTGTCTTTAGACCGGGGTTACTGACAGAATTATTTTACCGACGCGCAAGTCCTATTAGATCCAAAAAAGACTCAAATGATCAGCATACCACGTAAAATCGGGGGTGAAAGACAAATAGCTCAACAGCTCGTCAGGAACCTCAGCCTGAAGGCATGAGGCTTGAAAGAGAAATCTGACAAGCCGTTCCCCTAGGGCCATCGTCTTAACTGACTACGTTTTTTGAGTCACGACACCCTGGAATGCGTAGCTAGTTCCTTGCTCTGTCGCTGAAGGTTAAACAGTTCGGTATGTCACGCTCGACAGTGCTTTGGGCCGGCGCAAGCTCATTAAACATTGGCGAAGTACAGACGACCTGGCAGGTCGTCTCTTCTACTCCGAAAGGAGATTGAGGCAACCATACCTCGCCGGAGGGGCAACCATACCCCTCCACCCCACAAAAGTTTTAACTCAATGTAAAGCCGTCCTAAAAGGACGGGGTTTCTAACCCATATTTCTGATGACCTTGGCGGAAAGACTGGCACAAGATTGGAAGTCACGACTTGAACAAGATTGCCCGGAGGAGAGTTCTAGCACTCGCGAGAGTGTTGTCCGCTGGCTGTTGGGAGACAGGCCAGAAAGATTTGACACTCTTAGTCCGGCTCAACTAACCGTCGCCTCCGGCGCGATCGACTTTTTATATCGAATTTTGATTTCTCGGTATCTGGGAGTACCGCCAGAAAAAGCTTACCGCAACTTGATCGGGCGGCTCGGCGGTTTGGTGGTGCTGCGGCAAAAAATCCAAGCGTGGGTTTCCCTGAGTCGCGACAGACAGCGCAGTGCGGTGGAGGTACTACAAGAAGTGATTCAGGAAATGCTCAATTCCGATCGCTACCTGCAGCAGCAAGTCGCCTGGATTGCCGAATGCACCTCAGACAGACGCCTGCGAAATGCTTTGCTGCTAGCGAGCACAGAAGAATACTGCTTGCGGCCGATCCGCAACCAGCCGCTGCTGGTGTACCGTTTTGTCAACTACCTGCGGCGTGCCCAGCGGGGCGGGTTGACGCAAGTCCCTGCAGGAGACTGGGTGCGGCTCGTGTCGGAACAGGTTCTACCCGACGATACAGACGAACCGCTCAGCCTGTTAGACGAACAGGCTATGTCCGAGTATCGAGAAAATCAAGCTTGGGAAGAGCAGCAAACTCAGCGGCAGAGTGTCCAACAAGAATTTGAGAATTACTTGGCCGGCCAAGTCGATCCGCTGGCTTCCCGGTGGCTGCAGCTTTACCTGCAAGGTCGTTCCCAAGAGGCAATTGCCGAGGAGTTGAAGGTTCCAATCAAGCAAATTTACCGCTTGCGAGAAAAAGTCAGTTACCACGCGATTCGGGTTTTTGCGGTCAAACAAGCACCGGAATTAGTCGCTAGCTGGCTGGAAACTTCGATCAAAGAACACAGTTTGGGCTTGACTCCTGCTCAGTGGCAGCAATATTTACAAGACCTCACGCCGGTGCAGCGGCAGTTGCTCGAATCGCTGAAAGCAGGGAAAACTGTAGAGACCATCGCATCTGAATTAAAGCTGAAAACCAATCAAGTCATCGGCGAGTGGAGCAAACTCTATTTAGCAGCTCAATCGCTCCGCAACAAGTAGATTGGTAATGGGTGGCGGGCAATTGCTAATTGTTACTTGGCGGTAGCATTTTTCAGAATCCGCGCTACAAATCAATTCCCCAACAGCCACAGAGTGCCCAGAGTTTCCCCGTGGAAAACCGCGCGATGCCCATTGTATCAAATCAGGTTAGATCGATCGGGATATCGTAGCGCGATCGAAGACGATCGCGATCAAAGACGATCGCAGTCAACTCTCTGGGCTAAGATACTAGCAGCACGATCGACTTTTTAGGATTTTTTAACCACTCCTAAATTTAGCGGTTGCCCGTAAATCTCGGTTGGGGTGCATCTATAATACTTGCGCATTAAAGACATAATTCTGTCGTTGCCAGCCACGGAAATCAATCTCGTGCGATCGATGATAGTTGGTCTAGACTGCGCCAGTCATCATGTAGTTCTCAATCTTTTGGTAGAATTTGAGGCTGCAATACAGAAGGGAGAAAATTCAGGGACTAAGGATTTTTTATTTAATAAAAGCTTCCGGTTGTGAGACCAATTCCTTCCTCAGGAAAGTTGCAGCGTTAAATTTTATCGCATCAGGTTGGTGCGTGGCGCTCGATCGCGCTTCCAACTACAGAGCAGCTAATGGTACATACATCTTCAGCAGACACGGCAGCTACCATGGACTCCGATCGAATATTTCAACTAATCGACACAGTTGTCCCCTTTGAAGCTTGCCTTTACTATCAAGTTTTGCCTTTATCTCTAGAAGGTAATCAGTTTAAACTGGGCGTAGTCGATGCCGAAGATGACTCCGCCTTGGACTACGTGCAGCGGATTTTAGCTTACATGAATTGCTCAGTCACAACAGAGCCAATTGCCTCGGAAATTCAGCGCTCGATCCTCTCAGCTTACTTGCTCCACGGGAGCCAGCTTACAGAACCCAGCCACACAGAAACCGCAGCAGCCCCAACACCCACAAATCCCGCACCACCAACTTCACCCCCCAAAGCAGAAACGCTGCTGTCTAGGCCCGAACCCTCGATGCCCGCTCGTGAGCGGTTTAAACCTGCAGGCGCTGATGTTTCCCCGACGCCGACACAGCTATCGGTTTTGAATGTCGAGGCCTTGCACTTGTCAAGCCCAGTCGAAGTTTTGACAACTTTGCCCGCGCCGCAACTGCTGCAAGAATTGCTCGCTAGAGTGCTGCTAGACGGTATAGGCCGCTTGTTTTTTGAGCGGAACCAATCCCAAGGCCGCATTCTTTGGAGTCAAGACGGCGTTTTGAAATCGGTGCTCGAAGGTATCGATATCGTCCTTTTCCAAGAGGTCATCGACGAGTTGAAGCGGCTGACGGATATGCCTGTTTGCCCGGTGGAACAGCCCAAACAAGTCGAAGTTGAACGCATATATCAAGAAACTCATTTGCTGTTGCGCTTGCGGGTAATGGCGGTGGACGGCAAGGAAGAAGCCACGCTGCAAGTGTTGCGGGGAGCAGCTTTGAGGTTTTACCAGCAGCAGCAGTTGTCTAATTTGAGTCGGGACGCGCTGCGACTGGCCGAAGAATTGCAGCGGAAAGTGAATGAAATTCGCGATCGAACTCGGCTTTCTCCTGTGCCTTTAGAGGGCTTGCCCGCTTTGGAAAAAGTGATTAGAAATCTTGACGACCAAATTGAAGCTTTGATGCACGAACACAATCCCTAGCAGCCCTAATTAGGAATAGATGACAGTTTTCGCGATCGGACTCGCTTACCTCTCAAACCGGGTTTCTTCCTATATTTCTTCTTTATTTATTCGTCCGCCTATGCGGACGAAAGTTTTTGTAGTAGCGATTTCATATCGTTTCCGGTCGAGCGACCGCGATTTTTGTAGGGGAGGGTTCGCCAACAATACCTGCCAACAATCTCCCATCTCAAAAACCCGCCCCGACCGGAATATTATGGTTAATCGATCGGAGATGATATCAATCGCCTAGTCCGAGCGAGATGTTTTTCACTGCACGAGTCTCAACCGTGCTCAAAAACATCATTGTACTGCAATAAATCCAAACTCACAAAAACTGGCAAACACTGAAAACATTGCTGTGCAATTGCCCAGCGTTCTTCTCGCTGCAACATAGCAGTCAACTTTTGTTTAGCGCTCAGCAAATAGCGGACATCGTTCGCAGCATAATTTAGTTGATCGTCAGAAAGATTAGTCGCATTTCCCCAGTCGGAACTTTGAGAAGTTTTATTTAATTCTACCTTTTCCAGTTCGAGAATTAACTCTTTCAATCCGTGTCTGTTGGTATAAGTTCTAGCAAGTTTACTAGCTAGTTTTGTGCAGAAAACTGGTGCAATGTCAATACTTAAATTGTAACGCATTGTTGCCATATCAAAGCGCGCAAAATGAAATACTTTCTCAATATTTTCCGCTTCCATTAACTTCTTTAAATTCGGTGCTGCTGTCTGGCCTTTGGCAATCCGCACCACTGCAACTTTACCTTCGGGATTGCACAACTGCACCAAGCACAGCCGATCGCGCCACGGCATCAAACCCATTGTTTCCGTATCAACGGCGATCGCCTCTGCTGTCAAATAATAAGATAAGAGAGAATCGGGAAGATCGCGATCGCACACTTGAAAATCTGCAAATTCCATTATTAGTAATTGTTGACTGTTGACTGTTGACTGTTGACTGTAAAATCTGCAAATTCCATTATTAGTAATTGTTGACTGTTGACTGTTGACTGTTGACTACCCTCTTCCCTCTTCCCTCTTCCCTCTTCCCTCTTCCTTCTGACTTCTGACTTCAGCATCTATAGCCGTTCGATCGCGTGGTGAGGTATGCCCCATGCCCAATGCCCCATGCCCCATGCCCTATGCCCCATGCCCCATGCCCCATGCCCTATGCCCCATGCCCCATGCCCTATGAGCACCTCATGTTACTGAGAAAGGCTATACCTCACACTCGATAATTAATCCGTATCTCCGTGTCCGGAGCCCTGTCGTGCCTTCCTTCAGCTTACCAGGTGCGAACAAAAAGCTGAGTAAAATAATACTCGCCTTTGGCATTTTTAGCAATCCCAATTCCAGTTAAATTAAACTGACCCTCCATATTCTTGCGGTGGCCCTCACTTTTAATCCAACCATCAACAGCCTTGCGTACCGGGTCGCTGTAGCCCATATTGTAAGCAACATTTTCAGCTACACTTTGATAAGGAATAGTAATTGCTTTCGCCCGCCCTTCAAATCCATCGTGGCTGAAACGTACTTTACCGTTAGCCATATTTTCGCTGTGAATTCTTGCTATCTGAGTGATTCGCGGATCGACACTCAGCGGCGGCAACTTTTTAGATACTCGGTATTGATTTATCTGTTGGTTAACCGCTTTTTCTAAGTCAGTAATAGCACTCGAAGCAACATTAGTATTCATGGAAGTTTCCGGCAGCGATCGCGCAGGCATGAACGTGCCACACTTTGGCAGCATGATTGTTAACAATCCCACGCACGTCAAAATTAAACCTTTGGACATGAAATCAAACGAAAAATAAAGTTAATTGTTACCATTAGTGTCAACTTAATGCCAAAAGTAATATGAATATACCGTCTGACGATCAGCCTCTCGATCCCCCCTAGCCCCCTTAATAAGGGGGACGAAAGAGCGCTTCGGGTTCCCTTATTAAGGGAGGCGAGGGGGGATCTAGACTTCGATACAAACGAGAGAGACAAAGGATTTTAGTCTTAAGTTGACACCAATTAATTGTTACTAATTCCTACAGAGCGAGATCCCCACATTCCGCGCAACTAGATATCCAGAACCTTCGCCACAGTGTTCACATCTTTGTCGCCGCGTCCCGAACAGTTAAGCACAATGCGCGGATTGCCTGTTAGCTGAGGGCATAGAGTCTCTAAATAGGCGATCGCGTGAGCAGTTTCCAAAGCCGGAATAATCCCCTCCAACTGCGAAAGCCGCTGAAATGCTTCCAGCGCTTCTGCATCAGTTACGCTATAATATTCAGCTCGACCTGCATCCTTCAAATAACTGTGTTCCGGCCCCACGCCCGGATAATCCAAACCCGCACTAATCGAATGTGGCTCAATCACTTGACCTTCATTATCTTGCAGCAAATAACTCATGGCCCCGTGCAGAACACCCACACTTCCTTTAGTCAAAGTAGCAGCGTGTTTCTGGGTATCCACACCTTCGCCCGCCGCTTCAATACCAATCAATCTGATAGTTTCTTCCCCGACAAACTCGTGAAAAAGGCCCATTGCATTAGAACCGCCGCCAACGCAAGCTAATAAAATATCCGGCAAACCACCCCACTTTTCTTGACACTGAGCGCGGGTTTCTTGACCGATTATCGCATGGAAATCGCGCACCATCATCGGGTAAGGATGCGGGCCCGCTACGGAACCGAGAATGTAATGAGTTGTCTCCACGTTTGTCACCCAGTCGCGAATCGCTTCCGAAGTCGCATCTTTCAGCGTTCCCGTACCCGCCGCCACCGGCCGCACTTCGGCACCCATCAGCCGCATTCTAAACACATTTAAAGCCTGTCTTTCCATGTCGTGAACGCCCATGTAGACAATGCATTCTATACCGAAACGAGCGCAAACTGTGGCGGTAGCAACGCCGTGTTGACCGGCACCAGTTTCAGCAATTACCCGCTTTTTGCCCATGCGTTTTGCCAGCAATGCTTGAGCTAAAGCGTTGTTAATTTTGTGAGCTCCGGTGTGGTTTAAATCTTCGCGTTTGAGGTAAATTTGCGGGCCAGTTCCGTCTGCTTTAGCATAGTGCTCGGTGAGGCGTTCGGCAAAATACAAAGGGCTGGGGCGGCCGACATAATCTTTGAGTAATTGTTGGAGTTGCTGTTGAAATTCCGGTTCGCTGCTGTATTTGTGGAAAGCGGCTTCTAGTTCAAATAAAGCCGGCATCAGGGTTTCGGGGACGTATTTGCCGCCGAATTTGCCGAATCTGCCGAGGGAGTCGGGGCGTTGAGTGCTGGTTTCGGTGGTGAGATGCAGGGGTGTGACTGTCACGAACTTTGTGCGGATAATGGGACAGATTTCATTATATCGAGTCGATGGGGCTGTGGGCGATCGGGTGATCTCGCCAGGGGGTAGGCAAATCGCTGAAATGTCGATTCGGTCGTTAACCCCCTTGATATGTTGCTGGGCAAGGGTTTAAGCGATTTTTTTCGGGGATTGGCGCTGTTTGTCTTGACAATTTTCCACCCCCTCGCAAATAGCCTCTGGACACATTAGACCTCTTGCAAAAATAACTAGGACGGGCAAGATGCCCATCCCACAAGAGTTATTTTTTCTTGTGGGATGGGCATCTTGCCCGTCCCATCAATTGATGAAAAGGACTTTTGCAAGAGGTCTACTGTTGGAGGCGCGAACCGAGATTAACTGCATCGCCAATGACGGTGGTATCGATGCGAAAGTTACCGCCTACTGTTCCTAGCCTCAAATTTCCTGTATTGATGCCAATGCCAATTTCTATGGGTTGGCGGTCGAGTAGTTGTCGGCTGAGGTTGTATTCAGCGAGGATTTTCAACATAGTCACCCCTGCATTCACCGCACTATCGGCACTCACTTCAAACAGTGCCATGATTTCATCACCAATATATTTATCAATAAAACCACTATTTTCAATAATTGCAGGTTCCATCCGCCGGAGATAGCCATTGATAAACTTAAACGTATCTTCTGCGGTCATTTGCTCCGAATGGGTTGTGAAAGCACGGATATCGGCAAACAAAACTGACATTTTTTTCTCTATAGATTCTCCCAGTTTAATTTCGTTGATATTTTTTCGAGCCAGAAATTGCAAAAATTGACGCGGAACAAATCGGGAAAAAGCTTCATTAAGTTGGAACAATTCTTGGGTAAACTGTTCTCGTTCGCCTTCAGCTTGTTTGCGATCGGTGATATCATGGAAAGTCGCGATCGCCTGAGAAATTTTGCTTTTTTTATCCCGAATGGGTGTAGCCGAGACTTCTAAAGGAACGATCCGATCGGGGTAATGAATTTCGATATCCTCAGCCCGAACTGTTTCCCCGGCTAAAGCGCGCACGATCGGCGATTTCTGTGCGGGATATAATTCCTCAGTTCCCCCCTGATAAATTTTGAAATCCCTTGAACTTTGCTCGATTTTGGTTTCAGGTAAAATGTCTAGCTGGAGTAATTCCTTGGCTTTCTGATTGGCATAAGTTATTTTTCCCGCATTATCGTGAACTGTAACACCAATGGGCATTGCTTCTAAAATCTGAGTCAGGCGACGTTCATTTTCCCGCAGTTGAGCATTCTGTTCTTCGAGTTTTTTGATTCGCCAATACTTGCTGAGAGCTTCTTTAACCGTCAGATGGAGATCCGTAGCATCCCAGGGTTTGGCAATATAACGGTAGAGATTAGCTGAATTCACAGCATGGCCCACTGCATCTGCTGCGGATTGACCGGTGAGCATAATCTTCAATACATTGGGATATTGGGAATGAATCTGACAGAGGAGTTCGTCGCCTTTCATTCCCGGCATCAGATAGTCAGAAACAACCGCAGCAGTTTCGATACCTTCTGCTTGCAGTTCTTCGATAAGTTCTAGGGCTTCTTCACCGCTTTGGGCCGCTTCAATCTGGTAATCTTGACCGAAGTTTATTTGTAATTCCTCAGCAAGACCTTCCAACAGCATCGGTTCGTCATCTACCACAAGAATTGCTAGTTCGTTCATCCTAATTTCAGGGCTGTTGTGATGGTTTCGAGCAACTCTTCTTGCCGCCACGGTTTATGAATGCAGCAGTACAGATTAGCTTCCCGCTTGGCTCGTTCAATAGCTTCCCCATCGGCTTGTCCGGTTAACAGAATCTTTGTAAGATCGCCGAATTGCTGGTGGACTTGAACTAAAAACTCGTCTCCCCGCATTCCGGGCATCAACCAATCAGAGACAATTACAAGAATCTTGACTCCCCCGTCAGTTAGCTCTTCAATAATTTCTAGAGCTTCCTCACCACTTTCGGCAGCTTCATACAAAAATTGCTCGCCAAAGTGACGGCTAATTTGCTTTTGAAGAACTTCTAGGATAACTATTTCATCATCAACACAGAGAATTGCTACTTCAGTCATATTTTTATGGTTATCGAATTGAGTTCATGTCCGGTCATCTAACTATTATATGTTTGTAGTAAGGACTTCAGTCCTTTGTTACGGATTTGAGCAAAATGCGGAGGCGCATTCCTCACTACAAACCTCTTTTGTTACGGTCACTCGACCGGATATGATATGAAATGCCCGTCAAAGACGAGCTTAAAAAAATGATTGATTTTGTCATCTATATTACCGCATAGGCAGCGTCACCGTGAAGGTAGTTTTGCCACAGACAGATGCAAAAGTAATTGTTCCCTGATGTTTTTCCACGATTTTTATGACAATATCCAGCCCTAAACCGCTCCCTTCTCCTGCTGGTTTGGTAGTGAAGAAAGGTTGAAAAATTCGCTCTTGAATATCTGGAGAAATCCCACAACCAGAGTCTGTGACTTCTACTACAATATTTCGCTCTTTCTGATGCACGCCGATTTCCAGCGTCCCTTTGCCATCCATAGCTTGAACTGAATTGTGAATTAAGTTTGTCCACACTTGCACGAGTTCGTCGGGATAGCAAGGAATCTCTGGAACGGGTTGATAGTGACGAGTGACCTCAACACCTTTCTTTAGATAATTGTGATACAATTCGAGCACGTTTTCAATGTTGTCAGTAATCTGGATCGATCGTTTTTCCCCAGTGTGGTCGTAACGAGCGTAGCTCTTGAGGGCGAAGACTATTTTTGAAGCTCGTTCGACGGCGTTGTTAATGTTTTGGCTGTTGGCTTGCAGGCGGGCAATATCGTAGGCAATTTGTACGATTTGGTGGGCTTGGGGCGTTTGCAGCAGGGATAGTTGAGAGTCAAAACTCTGATGTATTCCTCCTTCTGTTAGCAGGTGAGCCAGTTGTTTGGCATTGGCAATGTGATGGGATTCAAGCTGTTGAGTCAGCGTGCGTTTAATTTGGCGTTTTTCGCGGGTACTGAGGCTGGATTGACTGCTCAGAGCTTGTTTGAGGACGCTGAAAAAGTCGGCTTGCTGTTGCTCGGTGAGTTGGGGCAACAGTTGGGGCAGTTGAAACAACGAGGCTTCTAAGGCTTTATCCGTGTTGCCGATCGCGGCGCGAATTGCTCCCAAAGGCGTGTTAATTTCATGGGCTACCCCGGCCACCAGTTGTCCGAGGGCAGCCATTTTTTCCGATTGAATTAGCTCGTTTTGAGTGGCTTGGAGAGTGTCGAGGGTGTTTTTCAATTCCCGAGTGCGATCGGCAACTTGATGTTCTAAAGTTCGGTTGTAGTTTTCGAGAATTTTCTGAGCCTGTTTGCGATCGCTGATGTCGAAGAAAGCGGCGATCGCGTATGCAATCTTGCCTGTATCATCAAAAATTGGCGTCGTGGAAACTTCTAAGGGAAGTATCTTATCTGGTTGGTGAAGTTCTAAATCGTCAGCTTTGGCTGTTTCACCCGCTAGGGAACGCACGATCGGCAGTTGGTCAGTGGGGTACAAATCCTGGGTGCCGGCACGATAAATTTGATATGCTTTGGCTATTTGCTCGGTTTTGGATTCTGGTGCTGTGTTGAGGCCGAGTAACTGTTGTGCTGTCTGGTTGGCATAGTGGAGTTGTCCTGTGGGTGAGTGGATAGCGACACCCACGGGCATTGCTTCTAGGAATTGAGTCAACCGTCCTTCGCTTTCTTTAACTTCGGCGTAGAGTTTGGCATTGGCGATCGCGATCGCCGCTTGCCCCGATAATAGTTGGATAATTTCCAATCTGTCGGGGGTAAAGGCTTCTGTGGTGAGATTATTTTCCAGATAGACAATGCCGCCCAGTTGACCTTGATTAATCAGCGGCGCACATAAGATAGATTTGGTTTTATTCGCTTTGATGTATGGGTCAAGTGTAAATTTGCCTTGATTTGCCGCATCGTTCTTGACAACTGTTTCTCTTGTACGGGCAACATAGTTGACGATCGATGCGGATAAGTGGTTGTGAATGGGGATTGACTGCAATACGGTGATGCGATCGGCATCCACCTCCCCAGAGGCTTCGATCGCCCATTCTCCTACCTCGTTCCCTGTCTGAGACTGAGAACACAAAATGAGAAAACCTGTTTGCGCCCCAGCATTCTCGATGAGAATCTTCATCAAGCTGGCAAGTAACTTATCCAGCACAATCTCACCGGAAATCGCTTGAGAGGCTTTCATGACGCTGGCGAAATCTAACGCTTCACCTGACTGACTACCACTTGTGGACTTGATAGTTGTCGTAGAGGTAGAGGTAATGCTTCTGGTGGCAGATGATTTGGGCAGTAACTGCAGGTATTTTGCTTCCAAATCCTCGACCCTGACGGGGCGACAGGTCGCCTGAAGAGCAGACAGGGAGGGCACTCTAGACAAATAGCATGAAAAAAGATAGGGTAAGAAAGCTTCTTACCCAAAAACAATTAAATGATACCAAAATTATATCATGCCCATTTGTCAA
>NZ_JANMZH010000445.1:0-18115 GCF_031383065.1 Microcoleus sp. OTE_8_concoct_300
GCATCTTGCCCGTTGCTGACACCCACCCCACAATCAAATTCCACTCAAGTGGAACGGGCATCTTGCCCGTTGCTGACACCCACCCCACAATCAAATTCCACTCAAGTGGAACGGGCATCTTGCCCGTTGCTGAGAATGCTGCAAGATATGAGTTAAAACCAATCGCAGCGGATGTAGCAACCCCTCAAGCACAATTGATTCGAGTCTCGGGGCCGACAACAGTAGCCATCAGACAAGTCAACCAATTGGCAGATTCGATCGACTCCAACGGATTCATGCCTATGTCAGGCAGGTACAATCCCAACACTTATTATCAAGAACGCCCTTACGTTTCAGGCCAGTACGATCGCGACTACAAAGACTTCAACCTCGGAGGCAAACAAGCAACAGCCTTTAATTCAGTTGTAGCATTTACCAAAGCTCGCAAAATTCCTCTGATTTTCGTCAATTTGCCCCTCACCGACGACTACTTAGACGGAACTCGCCTGTGGGCAGAACAGCAGTTCCGGCAGCGAATGCAGCAACTCTCGCAACAAAAAGGCTTCGCTTTCCGCGACTTGTCGCAGCGGTGGCCCGGCCGCAACGACTATTTTTTTGACCCCAGCCACCTCAACCGCTTTGGGGCGATGGCAGTTTCTCGCCTACTCGCAACAGATTCCAGCATTGTCTGGCCACGGCCCAAATCCAGGCGCACCGAGGGGTAATACCATTTTAGATTTTAGATTTTAGATTTTAGATTCTAGAATTGGGAATTAAAGATGAGATAATGGAGGCGAGCTTTCCCAAAATTGGATTACTTTTTGCAACTGCTATAAACCAGAGGGAGAGTCTCGGAGGGGAGATTTTCTCTGGCATCGGAATAATAATTTTCCGAGTGCAGTGCGATCGTCGTGCTGGCGGCAATTCAGCCTAAAATCTAATAATCTCAAATCTCAAACCTCAAATCTAAAATCTAAAATCGATAGATCGTCGTGCTCGCGGCAATTCAGTCTAAAATCTAACAATCTCAAATCTCAAACCTCAAATCTAAAATCTAAAATCGATAGATCGTCGTGCTCGCGGCAATTCAGTCTAAAATCTAAAATCTAAAATCTAAAATCTAAAATCGATAGATCGTCCCGTTCGTGGCACTTCAGTCTAAAATCTAATCATCTAAAAATCTCAAATCTAAAATCTAAAATCTAAAATCGATAGATCGTCCCGCTCGTGGCGCTTCTGTCTAAAATCTAACAATCTAAAATCTAAAATCTAAAATCTAAAATCGATAGATCGTCCCGTTCGTGGCGATTCAGTCTAAAATCTAATAATCTAACAATCAAAAATCCCAAATCTAAAATCTAAAATCGATAGGTTGTGCAACTAAAACAAGTAATTATTGCCCACAAAGCCAGAGATACCCTCAGCCAGCGGTGGGCAGAACAGTGTGCCCGCCAATTAGAAAGTCGCGGGTGTCACGTTTTAATGGGCCCGAGTGGCCCGAAAGATAACCCGTATCCGGTGTTTTTAGCTTCTAGTAACAGCCCCATTGATTTAGCCGTGGTGCTGGGCGGGGACGGTACGGCCCTAGCTGCGGCGCGGAATTTGGCTGCTGACGACATCCCGATTTTGGCAGCGAATGTGGGGGGACATCTGGGTTTCTTAACCGAGTCTTTTGAGGATTTCCAAAATACTGAGGAGATTTGGGACAGACTTTCGGAAGACAGGTATGCCGTGCAGAAGCGGATGATGTTGCAGGCGGCGATTTTTGATGGAAACAGAAGCAATCTCGAACCCCAAAGCGATCGATTTTTGGCACTCAATGAAATGTGTGTCAAACCTGCTTCAGCCGATCGAATGCCGAGCTGTATTCTAGAAATGGAAGTTGACGGCGAAGTAGTTGATCAATATCAAGGCGACGGTTTAATTGTGGCAACTCCCACCGGTTCGACTTGCTACACCGCATCTGCCAACGGGCCGATTATGCACTCGGGAATGGACGCGATCGCCGTTACTCCGATTTGCCCTTTGAGTTTATCCAGTCGGGCGATCGTACTCCCGCCCGGTTCAGTCGTCAGCATTTGGCCTTTAGCAGATTACGAACTCAGTACAAAACTCTGGACAGACGGCATTTTGGGTACTGCAATTTGGCCAGGACAGCGCGTAGACGTGCGGAGGGCAGACTGCGAAGCCAAGTTTATTATTTTGCGGCAAAACTATTCTTATTACGCCACCTTGAGGGAAAAACTTCACTGGGCAGGAGCCAGAATTAGGTACAGCAACAATCACCGCAATTAATCCGAATCATCCACCGTGAAACTGCATTAACCCCTGGGACAGGTAAGCGTGAAAAAACCTGTTAAATCACCAACAATCTAGATACAAAAACTGCCATCAGCCAACCCCATAATCTCTGTACTTTGTTAAGATCGCTCAATATCTTGACAAACAGCCTGATCAATGCATACTTTCAAAAAATCAACCCGACCTTTCAACCCTCAAGATACATATCCCTGTCCCGTGTGCCGCACTGGTCAAATTTCCACCCTAGCGCTGATGGACGCCCTAGCTTGCAACTTCTGCCAGCACATTTTTACCGCAAGCGTTGAAAGACAATCGCTCGAAATGGCCGATCGCCAACCGCCTGTAACTTGGCACTGGAACGGCAAAAAGTGGATAGGAGCGCACCTCGAAGGCGTAGAATTCGGATGGCCCTACTTGGCAGTGGCTCTTGGTCTAATTTTCCTGCCCACTACCTTGCTGGGACTTTCAGCTTACTATTTTCCCCCGGTTCCCGGTAGCCGGTTGTCGTGGCTGCCCGCCGCTTGGACAGGCTTAGCTTTTTTGTCCCATTTAGGCATTGTGCTGTGGTTGGTAGGTGAATTTTATCAATTCCCGCTGCTCACTTACTTCAGAGCTTGGGGGCGCAGGATTCGCCGGCGCTAGCTTAAATGCTCTCAAACAGCCGATCGCCCGAATTGGCCGCGCACCCGCATCGATCCAGGTAAAATTAGAGGCGATCGCAAAACTCAATTCCCAATCAGCACTTAAGCAGGTATAATCGTTAGCTATTCTAAATAGTCAAAAGCAAACCCATTGCGATTTGTGAGGAGAGCGATGAACATACTTGGAATCTCGGCGTACTATCACGACAGCGCCGCAGCCTTAATTCGCGACGGAGAAATTATAGCAGCAGCGCAGGAAGAAAGATTTTCCCGCAAAAAGCATGACGCCAGATTCCCTAAGAATGCGATTGCTTATTGCCTGAAAGAAGCAAACATAGATTTGCGAGAACTCGATCAAATAGTCTTTTACGACAAACCTTTAGTCAAATTCGAGCGCCTTCTAGAAACCTATTTAGCCTACGCACCCCAAGGTTTTCGCTCTTTCCTAGCAGCCATGCCGATATGGCTCAAAGAAAAGCTTTACCTCAAAACCATGCTCAAAAGAGATCTCGCAGAAATAGCAAACTGCAAAACGAATAAACTGCCATCTCTGCTATTTACCGAACACCACCAATCCCACGCAGCATCGGCATTTTTCCCCAGCCCGTTTCAAAAAGCAGCCGTTTTGTGCCTCGACGGCGTGGGCGAGTGGGCAACAACCTCGGTTTGGTTGGGAGACGGGAACCAACTTACACCTCAGTGGGAAATCGATTTTCCCCACTCCTTGGGTTTGCTTTATTCAGCTTTTACCTACTACACTGGCTTCAAAGTCAACTCTGGCGAATACAAACTCATGGGTTTAGCTCCCTACGGCGAACCCAAGTATGTAGACAAGATTCTCAACCATTTAATCGACCTCAAAGATGACGGAACTTTCCGTTTGAACATGGATTATTTCAACTATACTGTTGGCTTAACCATGACCAACAAGAAGTTTGACCAACTGTTTGAAGGGCCGCCACGCCAAGCCGAAGGAAAATTGACTCAACGGGAAATGGACATTGCCGCTTCCATTCAAGTTGTTACCGAAGAAGTGGTTTTGCGGCTTTGCAGAACAGTTAAAAAAGAATTGGATGTCGATTATCTTTGTCTTGCCGGTGGCGTTGCTCTCAACTGCGTTGCTAACGGCAGACTCTTGCGGGAAGGTATTTTCAAAGATATTTGGATTCAGCCGGCGGCGGGAGATGCTGGCGGTGCTTTGGGCGCGGCTTTGGCGATTTGGTATCAGTATTGCGAACAAACTCGCACTGTGAGCGCGAACTCGACAGCAAATAGTAGAGAATCCCTCAAGAGTGAACTTATCACTACAAACGCAGCGGTTGAGGAGAGGACTGAAGTCCTCACAGCAAACCAAGCGGTGGCAACTGTGGCGAAGTCGGTTGCTCATTTAACTTGTCACGACCAAATGCGGGGCTCTTATTTGGGACCGCAGTTTACTGACGCAGAAATTCTCGAATATTTGGATGCTGTCCAAGCCAGCTATCACCGATTGGACGATGCCGAATTAATGCCAAAGTTGGCGGAAATTTTGGAACAGGGAAATGTGGTGGGATGGTTCCAAGGGCGGATGGAATTTGGACCGCGGGCTCTGGGCGGTCGATCGATCGTGGGCGATCCCCGCAGTGCTAAAATGCAGTCGGTGATGAACCTGAAAATTAAATATCGGGAATCATTTCGACCTTTTGCGCCGTCAATATTAGCCGAACGAGTTGCGGATTATTTCGAGATTGACCATTCCAGCCCTTATATGCTATTAGTAGCACCTGTCAAAGCCAGTCTCCGCATTCCCATGACTGCGGAACAAGAGCAGTTGTTTGGCATTGAAAAGCTCAACATTCCCCGGTCCGAGATTCCGGCTGTCACCCACGTCGATTACTCGGCTCGCATCCAAACTGTTCACAAAGAAACCAATCCTCGGTACTATGACTTAATCAGCCATTTTGAAGCGCGATCGGGCTGTTCGATTCTCGTAAATACTTCTTTCAACGTGCGAGGCGAACCCATTGTTTGCACCCCCGAGGATGCTTACCGCTGTTTCATGCGAACTGAAATGGACTATCTAGTATTGGAAAATTACTTGCTTCCCAAGTCCGAACAAATTCCTTGGAAACAAGATGATGCTTGGAAAAACGAATTTGAACTAGATTAGTCATGAGTCATTAGTTATTAGTTATTAGTTATTTGTTGGTATGAATAAATAATAACTAATTTCCTATTCCCCATTCCCCATTCCCCATTTCTAATGAGCGACGAAATTAAAAAACTCGATAAAAAAGGCTTGCGCGATTTCGGGCTGCTAATTGGGAGCTTGATTGCAGTGATCTTCGGTTTAGCAGTACCTTTACTGCGGCGGCATTCTCTACCTTGGCAGCCCTGGGCAGTCGGCTCCGTGCTAATCGTGCTAGGATTGGTTGCACCGAAATTGCTGAATCCCGTTTATCACGCGTGGATGCGCTTTGGACTCATCCTCCACAAAATCCAAACGCCGATTGTCCTAGGGATAGTTTTTTACCTGATAGTTTGGCCGATGGGAGTGCTCAAAAACATTTTCGGCGAAGATGCAATGCGCCGAAAACTCAATCCTAAAATGGATACTTACCGCGTCCCAAGTAAAGCAAGAACAAAAGTTAGTATGGAGCGTCCTTTTTAAGTGTTTGAAGCAACTTTAGATTTTCTCAAAGATTTATGGGCGTTTATGAAAGAACGCAAAAAGTATTGGCTGCTGCCGTTAATTGTGACTTTAGTCTTGTTGGGAGCTTTGATTGTATTGAGTCAGGGTTCTGTGATTGCTCCGTTTATTTACACCCTGTTTTGAAAGAATGAGCAAGTTAAAAAATTTGGGTGTCAATTTAGGTTTGACACTCGGCGGTTTATTTATGGGGGTGGTAATTGGTGAAATTGGATTGGGGGTGGCGAAGATTGAAGGCTATCCAAAAATAGGAGATTTCGTAGACTCGGCGCCAACTCGTTTCCACACTTCCGATCCGAATTTGGGCTGGAAGCTGAAACCGGGTGCGTCGGGGGAGTGGAATGGGGAAGGTGCGAGTTTTGTGCAAGTTAATAGCGAGGGTTTGCGCGATCGTGAACATACAAAAACCAAACCTCCAAATACTTTGCGCGTCGCGGTTTTGGGCGATTCTTTTACCGAAGCAATTCACGTACCTGTCGAACAAACTTTCTGGTCGAAATTGGAACGAAAGTTAGGCAACTGCGAGGCCATTAAGGGACGCAAAAATGTTGAAGTCATCAATTTCGGCGTGCAGGGTTACGGTACTGCTCAAGAATTGATAATGCTGCGACAAAAAGTGTGGGATTACAGTCCTGATATTGTAATTCTTGCTTTTTTTATTGGCAATGATGTGATAAATAATTCTCCGAAACTGGAATACGAGCGCTACCGACCATTTTTTGCTTATGATGCTAGCGGCAAGTTAGTACCCGATATGTCTTTTCGCAATCTGGCGCCGATCGACCGCAACGAAAGAGCAGTTTCCTTCGTAGACCGAATGCCCAGTTGGATCGTCAACAATTCGCGCATTTTGCAGGTCATTAAAAAAGTAGACTTAGATAGAAAAAAGCGCGAGTTATCGGAGGATTTTACCAATTTAAGTACCCAAAACCTCCAGGAACCTCAGGATGCAGCTTGGCAAGAGGCTTGGAGGGTGACAGAAGGTTTGATTGTGACGATGCGGAATGAAGTCGTGCAGAAAAATGCTGATTTCTTGGTTGTGACGATCAGCGATCCGATACAAGTTAGACCGGAAGCCCAGAAGCGAAAAGATTTTATGACAAAAAACAACATTCAGGATTTGTTTTATCCCGAGAGGCGGCTGGAAAAATTGGGCGCGCGCGAGGGTTTTCGGGTACTGAATTTATCCGAACAGTTCCAAGGTTACACTGAAAAATATCAAGTCTGCGCCCACGGTTTTGAGAATTATGTACCCTGTGCGGGTCACTGGAATGAACTCGGACACCGGCTGGCCAGTATCCTGATTAACCGAAATTTGTGCCAAAATTTGCAGCAGTCTCAAGTCCCCAAAAAACAACCGTAATCAGTCAAATTTCATGAAAGATTCAACGGCGCTCGAAAAAGGCAAAAATATATTAATTCTAATCGCCGTTAATTTGGCGATCGCCTTTATTTGTCTGGAAGCTTTATCCCTAGCTTTTTATTTTATAAAACAAAAGCAGTTTTTTTATACCAGAACTAAAGGTAAAGAACAAGTAGTAGAAGATATTGAACGGCTGGGAATTAGAGTAGATGAATCAATCGTAGAAAGACTACACCCGTTTTTTGGCTACGTGATGAAACCCGGTGCTTTTACCAATAAAAAATTAAATTTAAAAGTCAACAAACACGGCTTTTTTTCCCTCTACGACTATCCCTTTGTCAAAACCAATAAAAAACAATTGATTATCGGAGTTTTTGGCGGTTCCGTTGCCAACAATTTTGCAGTAGAGGAATATAAGAATAAAATCTTGTCTAAAAAATTGCAGATTTATCCAGAATTTGCCGATCGCGAAATTGTGGTGTTAAATTTTGGCAATGGCGGCTACAAACAGCCGCAACAATTATTAATTTTAAATTACTTTCTGGCTTTGGGTCAAGAGTTAGATTTAGTCATCAATATTGACGGTTTTAACGAAGTAGCACTGTCAAATTTAAATAACAAAGCAGAAGTAGAAATAGGAATGCCCAGCGTTCAGCACATACTGCCTCTGACGGGTTTAGCCAACAACAACTTGCCGCCGGAAGCGATGAGTTCGATCGTGGAAATTAACGAAACCAAAAAACACTTGAAAGCAGGTATTGACAAATTGCAAACTTGTCAGCTTGCTTTGTGTCACGCTGTTACCTCGCTACAGGTGCAACAATTAGTCAAAAATTACCAGCAAGCAGTTGTCAAGTACGATTCACAAGTCAAACAATCCCACTTAGACACGGCAAATAGCAGTATAGTGTACATTCCCAAAGCTGACTCTGTTTTCGAGGATGCCGCAGCTTTTGACAAAATGGCCTCGATGTGGTACAAATCGTCGATCGGGATGAATCAAATTTTATCAAGTAGAAAGATTAAGTATTTTCACTTTATTCAGCCCAACCAGTATTATCCTACTAAGCGAGCGTTTACCGCCAAGGAAAAGGAAATCGCGATTGACAAGAAGAGTCCTTACATTGAAGGGGTGAAAAAAGGTTATCCGGTGCTTTTGTCCAAAGTCGATGATTTGCAAAAAGCTCGGGTTAATGTTTTTAACGCAGTGAATATTTTAGACAATACCAAAGAGACGGTTTACAAAGATGCCTGCTGCCACTATAATTCAGTGGGAGAAGAAGTATTGGCAAATTATGTTTCCAGTTCTATTATTAAAGTAGTCAGGGAGTCGAAATAGAGGTTTATGAAAGATTTTAAATTCCTCAAAAAAGGACAAGAATTTATAAAAATTGCTTTGATTAACTTAGCGCTTTTACTGGTTTTCCTGGAACTCGGTTCCTTGGGATGGTATTTTGTCAAGCACAAGCAATTTTTCTATACTAGAGAAAAGGTGCAAAATAAGTCGGATTTAGGAATTAATTTAGAAGGAGTGCGGCTGAATCAGTCTATTGTTGAAAGATTTCATCCTTTTTTTGGGTTTATTCAAAAACCTAGCCCCGATTTTCGACCTGGTTTTAAAGTCAATAATTATGGGTTTATTTCTCCTTACGATTACCCTCTAAAAAAAACTAAAAATAATCAGTTTTTTATCGGAGTTTTTGGGGGTTCTGTGGCTTCCGATTATGCAATATTTCAAGTTCAGAATCAAATTTTACCTAAATACCTCAAACAGTTGCCGGGTTTAAAAGATAAAGAATTTGTAATTTTGTCTTTTGCAACGGGAGGCTACAAACAGCCGCAGCAATTATTAATTTTAAACTACTTTTTGGCTTTAGGTCAAGAATTAGATATGGTCGTCAATATAGATGGTTTTAATGAAGTAGCACTTTCTAATTTAAACAATAAAAATCAAGTCGATTTGGCGATGCCAAGCATTCAGCATATTTGGCCGCTGGCTAACTTCGCGAATAATAGCCTTTCTACTAAGGCTATGGAAGCAACTCTCAGAATTCAAGAAAATAAAACTAGGATTAATCAGGGTTTGTCAAGTTTGCAAAACTGCTCTTTAGCTGCGTGCAATGCTTTGACTTCTGTTTACGTTCAACAGCTAGTAAATAACTATAAAACCGATGTTTTTAAGTTTGAAGAAGAACGGATTAAACAAGAAAAAGATGGCAGTGCGAGCGTTATTTATATCAATACTAATAAGTCGATTTTACCTGATTCAGTAGCTTTTAACAAAATGGCAGGGAATTGGGCAAAAAGTTCTATTTTTATGCACAAAGTTCTGTCAGCTAGTAATGTGCCTTATTTTCATATTCTTCAGCCTAATCAATATTATCAGACGAAAAGGGTGTTTGGTGAAGCAGAAAAGCAGATTGCTTTTAACAAAGAGACTCCTTATGCTAAATCTGTACAAATTGGATATCCTGCTCTTTTCAAAAAGTTTCCGAATTTGGAAAAAAATAATATTAATATATTGAATGCTGTAAATGTATTTGACAAGACTAAAGAGGCTGTTTATGTAGATAGCTGCTGCCACTACAATCAAGCTGGAGAGGTGGTTTTTAGTAATTATGTGGGCAGTTCTATTCTGGAATCTTTGCGGAAGGATGAAAGAAAAAACAAGAAGTAGGGGCGGATTCCACCAACCATCAACGACTCAAACAAAAAATCTTAAAAACCCGCCCCCACCTACGGTAAATCGAAATGTACATTCCAATTTACCGTGGGGCGGGTGCGGGTTTATCGCTCTTGTGAATTCTTGACGAGATTGTTGGTGAAACCCGCCCCTACTGGGCTGATGAGAACAATTGACTGTGGCGAATGGTTTTTAGGTTTTAGGTTCGGTTTGAGGTCGATCGCCCCCTGAGTCGATCGGCATTACCAATATCTTATCAACTCGGTTGCCGTCCATATCGACTACTTCCACGCGCAAACCGTTCCACTCAAAATGCTCGGCTGCTGTGGGAATTTTGCCCAAATGTGTAATCACAAAACCGCCCATTGTGTGGTAACTGCCTTTGTTTTCTGCTGATACTTCTTCGAGGCCAAACAGCTCAAAAAAATCTTCGACTGGTAGCATTCCGTCTAACAGCCAAGAACCGTCTTCGCGCTGCACGGCTTCCGGCTCGTCAGCATCTTCAATAGAGGGAAAGTCGCCAACAAGTTCGACTAAAATGTCGTTGACTGTAACCAATCCTTGAATCACGCCGTATTCGTCTACCACCAAGGCAATTTGATTGCTAGATTGCTTGAAAAGCTCTAATACTTTTAACCCCCGCGTGCTTTCCGGTACAAATAAAGGCCGCCGTAAAGAAGCGCTTAAATCGAGGGGTTGACCAGTTAA
Source organism: Microcoleus sp. OTE_8_concoct_300 (assembly GCF_031383065.1). NCBI lineage: Bacteria > Bacillati > Cyanobacteriota > Cyanophyceae > Oscillatoriales > Microcoleaceae > Microcoleus > Microcoleus sp. OTE_8_concoct_300. The sequence continues at coordinate 10,365 of NZ_JANMZH010000445.1, forward strand.
AGTCCTCGACAGCATATCTGTAACGTGTACTAAACCGAGCACGTTGTCGAGGCCTCCTTGACACACGGGAAACCGAGAATGACCGCTGCCGAGCATTTTTTGGCGGTTTTCTTCTACTGAGTCGTCGAGGTCGAGCCAGGTAAGATCGGGACGCGGGGTCATTAAGGCGCTGACTCGCCGATCGCCCAAACGAAAGACTCTTTCTACCATGTCTTGTTCGGCTTCTTCAAAGGTTCCGGCTTCGGTTCCTTGCTCGATTAAAACTTTAATTTCCTCTTCTGTAACTTGCGGTTCTGTCGAGGGGGCTATCCTCATCAGCCGCATCACTAAGTCAGTGGAATAACTTAACAGATAAACCGCAGGAGCGCCAATTTTTGAGAGCATTCGCATGGGAATTGCTACGCTAGAAGCGATCGGCTCCGGGTTGTTGAGCGCTAGCCGCTTCGGCACGAGTTCGCCGATAATTAAGGTCAGATAAGTGATAGTTAAAACTGCTACTACTGAGGCGATAGTCTTAGAGTAGGGCGCGAGGCCAGGAATCACATTCAACAAAGGCTCTACTCTTCTAGAAATCGTCGTTTCTCCGAAAGCGCCCGACAGAATGGCCAGCATCGTAATCCCGATTTGAACTGTCGGTAAGAACTGATTGGGGGCATTAGCCAGATCCAAGGCTATGCGGGCATTGGTTGAACCTTGGTTAGCCATCTGTTGCAGTCTCACCTTCCGTACAGAGATGATGGCCATCTCTGACATCACAAACAAGCCATTGAGGAAAATTAGCAGGAGAACAATCAGAATATCGGTACTTGGGGACATTTCTAAAATTTTCGGTAGTAACGGCGAAGCGCTCTGCCCGGTTAGTCGATTTTAGATTTTAGATTTTAGATTTTAGATTGACTCTGCAGCCAGTATCTGGGGGATTTCCCTAATGTCTAAAATTCTTCGATCTTCACAACTTGAGTCGGGGGCTTGTATCCGTCTTTGGGTGCAGTCACAGGAGAGGTCTGGAATCTGCGAATCTCGATCGCAAAATCGAAATTTTTTCTAAACCTGGCCCTATATTAACGGAACTGGCTCGATCGCGATCGCAGGATCGAGATATTAGAGCAAAAATCTATCGCCAGTTAAGTTCCAAGGCGTCCATAGCCGATCGGCACAATCATGGATGTTTGTCGTACAATCTCCTTAACAGGCAAAGGGAAAGAGCCTTCGCCGATCGGGGATTAAAATTAAAAGCGCATGACCTTCTCTTCAATAATTCGTACCCTGGGGCGATCGCCCCTAGCAACAGAACTCCTCAACAAGCTCAAGCGCCATCGCTACTTGCAACTCAACGGCTTAGCCCGCTTGCCCAAAGGTTTGGTAGCTTCCGCCCTCGCACAGCAAGAAGGGCGCAGTTTACTGGTAGTGACGGCAACTCTAGAAGAAGCCGGCCGCTGGGTGGCCGGGCTGGAGGCTATGGGCTGGCAGACTGTGCATTTTTACCCGACTTCGGAGGCTTCGCCCTACGAGCTCTCTTACTCGGATGAAAGCGAAATGACTTGGGGGCAAATGCAGGTGCTGGCGGATTTGGTCGAGAAACGAGAAACAAACGCTAATTCTAAGCCGATCGCGATTGTATCTACCGAAAGAGCTCTCCAGTCTCACTTGCCGCCGCCTGCTGCTTTTGAACCCTACTGTCTGACGCTGAAGCGAGGTATGGTTCAAGACTCGAAGATTTTAGACCGCCAACTTGCTTCCATGGGCTACGATCGGGTGGCTCTGGTGGAAATGGAGGGCCAGTGGAGCCGTCGGGGTGATCTTGTCGATGTATTTCCGGTGGCGGCTGAGTTGCCAGTGCGGCTCGAGTGGTTTGGGGATGATTTGGAGCAAATTCGGGAGTTTGACCCGTCTTCGCAGCGATCGCTTGATAAGGTCGAGCGGTTGGTGTTAACTCCTACTAATTTTAACGCAATTATTAAAGCAGTTTTAGCGGAAAAAAAGGTTGACGAAATCAACCACATAGGCTCGGTTGACACAGAAAATGAAACCGAAAAATTTGTCCGCCGGCTGTTGGGTTTAGCGTTTGAAAAACCCGCATCTTTGTTAGATTATTTGCCAGAAAATACTTTAGTTGTTGTTGACGAACCGCAAGGGTGCGAAGCTCACAGCGACCGCTGGTTTGAGAATGCAGAGCAACAGTGGAAAAATTGCGATCGGGAATCTGTTGTTGCGGATGCGGTCACAGAAAAGTTGCAAATTTCTAATTTGAAAGTTCCGAAAATTCACCGCACTTTTGCTGAATCTATGGCAGATGTCGCAGGTTTCGACAGACTAGAACTTTCAGAATTAGCAGAAGATTCTACTACTAAAAAATTTCAAAGCTTTGCCGAGGGCGACCAGCTACCGTCTGCGATTAATTTGGCTTCTCGGCCGGTGCCGGTGATGCCTCACCAATTTGCTAAGTTGTCTCAAATGCTCAGAGAAGAGCGCGATCGGGGTTTTACTATTTTCCTGGTTTCGGCTCAACCCAGCCGTTCTGTTTCTTTGCTCTCGGAACACGACTGTCCGGCTCAGTTTGTGGTGAATCCGCGCGATTATTTGGCGATCGATAAGTTGCAATTGCAGCACGTTCCGGTTGCTTTGAAGTACAGCGGGCTGGCAGAATTGGAAGGGTTTATTCTGCCGACTTTTCGGATTGTTTTAATTACAGATCGGGAATTTTACGGTCAACATTCTTTGGCTACTTTTAGCTACGTCCGCAAGCGCCGCCGCGCTGCTTCTAAGCAAGTAGATCCGAATAAATTAAGCCCTGGTGATTATGTGGTTCACCGCCAGCACGGAGTGGGAAAATTTATCAAGTTAGAACGTTTGACTATCGACCGGGAAACTCGCGAGTATTTATTGATTCAATATGCTGACGGTACCCTGAGAGTTGCGGCCGATCAATTGGGGGCTTTGTCGAGGTTTCGGACGGTAGCCGATAAAGTGCCGGAACTCAATAAGCTGACAGGTCAAACTTGGGAAAAAACTAAAACCAAGGTTCGCAAAGCTGTTAAGAAATTAGCGGTAGATTTGTTAAATCTTTATGCGAAAAGAGCGCAACAAACAGGTTACGCTTTTCCTCCTGATATGCCTTGGCAACAAGAATTAGAGGATTCTTTTCCTTACCAGCCAACCCCGGATCAGTTGAAGGCAACTCAGGATGTGAAACGCGATATGGAGGGCGATCGACCGATGGATCGCTTGGTCTGCGGCGATGTCGGTTTTGGCAAGACAGAAGTTGCTCTGAGAGCTATTTTTAAGGCGGTTACGGCGGGCAAGCAGGTGGCTTTGCTGGCGCCGACGACGATTTTGACCCAACAGCACTATCACACGCTCTCGGAGCGTTTTTCCCCTTATCCGATCGAAGTTGGTTTGCTCAATCGCTTTCGCACTGAAACCGAGCGCCGGGAGATTCACAAGCGTTTGGCGACTGGGGAATTAGATGTGATTGTCGGTACTCAAGCTGTTTTGAGCAAAGCGATTAAATTTCGGGATTTGGGCTTGTTGGTGGTGGATGAAGAACAGCGGTTTGGAGTTAAGCAAAAGGAAGCGATTAAAGCTCTCAAAACAGAGGTAGATGTTCTGACTCTGACAGCAACGCCGATTCCCCGGACTTTGTATATGTCCCTGTCGGGGATTCGCGAGATGAGTTTGATTGCGACTCCGCCTCCTTCCAGGCGCCCGATTCAGACGCATTTGGCTCCCTATAACCCGGAAGTGGTACGATCGGCAATTCGTCAAGAATTGGACAGGGGCGGTCAGGTTTTTTACGTGGTGCCGCGGATTGAGGGGATTGATGAGTTGGCCGCTCAGTTGCAGGAGATGGTACCGTCTGCCAGAATTGCGATCGCCCACGGTCAAATGGAGGCTTCGGAATTAGAATCGATTATGCTGACCTTTAGTGCGGCGGATTTCGATATTTTGGTGTGCACGACGATTATTGAGTCGGGTTTGGATATTCCGCGTGTCAATACCATTTTAATTGAAGACGCGCAGCGGTTTGGTTTGGGTCAGCTTTACCAGTTGCGGGGACGGGTGGGACGCGCGGGGATTCAAGCTCATGCTTGGCTGTTTTATCCGAAGCAGAACAAGCTGTCTGATGCTGCAAGGCAGAGGTTGCGGGCAATTCAAGAGTTCGCGCAGTTGGGTTCAGGCTATCAGTTGGCTGTCCGAGATATGGAAATTCGCGGTTCAGGTGATGTTTTGGGTACTGAACAGTCGGGTCAAATGGAGGCGATCGGTTTTGATTTGTATGCTGAAATGTTAGAGGAGGCTATTCGGGAAATTAAGGGTCAGGAAATTCCGAAAGTGGAGGACGCGCAAATCGACCTCACTTTGACGGCGTTTATTCCTGCTGATTACATCGCAGATTTGGATCAAAAGATGAGCGCTTATCGGTCTGTGGCGAATGCTAATACCTCAGAAGAGTTACAGCAGATTCAGGCTGATTGGTGCGATCGTTATGGGCCAATTCCTCTTCCAGCCCAGCAACTTATCCGTGTTGTCGAACTCAAACAAATCGCTAAAAAAATCGGTTTTTCTCGGATTAAACCGGAGAATAAGCAGCACATAGTTTTGGAGACATCTATGGAAGAACCTGCTTGGAATTTGCTCAAGGCTAATTTGCCCGACCATTTGCGCTCTCGTTTTGTCTACAGCAAGGGGAAGGTTACTATTCGAGGTATGGCGGTTTTGACGGCCCAAAAGCAATTGGATAATTTGATTGATTGGCTGGGTAAAATGCAGGGCGCTTTGCCGTCGGCTAATGTTGGATTTTAATATAGCAATCCTAAATCCTTTGTGAATTTCTTACTCCCTCCCCGAACTCGCGGGGAGGGTTGGGGTGGGGTAAAAAATTTACGACTCATTGCGTGGGCCCGATTGTAGTAAGCAGAAACCGAGGTATCTTCCTCCCAAAATATAGACCAACAAGCATCACCCCATCACCAAAGCTAAAGCTCCAATTCTGCCAGACTAGCTGTCCCATACTTCTCAAATAGGCTACTAGGCGACAAAAATTGTCTCACCGTCCATCAAACTGGTAAAGTCATAGGTTGTGCTACCAGCTATGAGTTTTTCAAACTCGGAAGTGTACATAATAACGCCACTATAAGTAAAGCTCACCGTTGCCCCCGATATTCCAACGGTATAACTTCCTGAGGTTAATTCGAGTGTGTCTTCATTTTCTCCACCATTAAAATTACCCGTACCAAAACCATTGAGATAGTCTTCATCATTTCCTAAAAACACGCTGCCCACGCCATAAAAGCCTCCATTGGCTAGGATGAAGTCGGCGCCATTACCAGTATTAATGGTACCGTGGTTTTCGATGCCCTTACTGCTAGTGATAGAGTCGTTACCATCACCAGTATTAATGGTGCCGTCGGTAGCGATAAACAAGCCCTCGGCAATGATAGAGTCGTTACCATTACCAGTATCAATGGTACCTTTGTTGTCAATGCCACTTATGTAGCCACCATTATCGGAAAAGCCACCACTGCCAGTTATTATGTCGTCACCATCACCGGTATCAATGGTACCCTTGTTCTGAATGCCACCACTGGGAGTGAATATTTCGTTACCATTAGGAGAATAGGTGAAAAAAAATTCACTTATGCCAGTTATTATGTCGTCACAATCACCGGTATCAATGGTACCGTTGTTCAGAATGCCACCACTGGCAGTTATTATGTCCTCACCATCACCAGTATCGATGGTGGAAAAGTTGGAGAGACCAGCGCCGCCAGACCTAGGATATCGACCACTGCCACTAGCTATAGCAATGATTGTGTCTTTTCCATTGCCGGTATTTAGAGATCCTGTGTTGTAGATGCCGTCATAATCTCCGCTGCCCTCGATCGTGTCATTACCATCACCAGTATTGAAAGTGATGGATTGATTGTAGAGGCCGCCATAACCACTGATTCTGTCGTTGCCGTTTCCAGTATCGAGGATGCTACCCTCACTGATGCCGATTCCCCCCAACAAGCCAGCGCCAGCGATTACGTCGTCACCATCACCGGTATTGATCGTGCCGCTATTGGAAATGCCGCTTCCCTTCCCCGTATCATAGCCACCAATTGTGTCGTTACCCTCGCCCGTATCGAACGTGCCGAAGTTGTAAATGCCGTCTCCCCCGCCGCCACCAATTATGTCGTTACCCTCGCCCGTACTGAACGTGCCGATGTTGACAATGCCCGTTCCCCCCCACCCATTGTAGGTATTAAGCCCCCCCCTGGCACTAATTATGTCGTCACCATCACCGGTATTGAACGTGCCGAAGTTGTGAATGCCGTAATCGCCTCCGGAGGCAGTAATTATGTCGTTACCCTCGCCCGTATTCAACGTGCTGGAGTTGACAATTCCGTGCTTTCCGTCTATCGCGTTGGCAGTAATTAAGTCGTTACCCTCGCCCGTATTCAACGTGCCGGAGTTGACAATGCCACTGTCGTTATAATTGAAGCTCTCGCCAGTAATTATGTCGTCACCCTCGGCCGTATTCAACGTGCCGGAGTTGACAATGCCGGGGTTGCCGAACCCATAGCCAGTAATTATGTCGTCACCCTCGGCCGTATTCAACGTGCCGGAGTTGATAATGCCGACTTCGACCCCACTGCCAGTAATTATGTCGTCACCCTCGGCCGTATTCAACGTGCCGGAGTTGAAAATGCCGTATGGAATCCCAGTGGGGGCCTTGTTATAGTCGTATAGGCCAGTGATTGTGTCGTTGCCAGCAAGAGTATTAGCGATACCAGTATTGACTATTATGTCCTTCACGCCAGACTCAGGGACAATATCAGCTTCGTTAGTAAACGTTATAGTTGAAATGTCGATTGTCATAGGAAGGCCTCGGTATTACAATTAAAATGAAAAAATCTTATCTGTTATACAGATATCAGATTTTACGAGATTTTATTCTGTATTGTTTGATTTCTTAACATACCCCAAACTATGTTGATTAGAAAACTTGCTGAGAGAGGTTTTTTCGCCTCAATAAATAATTGACGACTATTATTATGACAGTGGAGCGTTTCAACAGTGTCATAAAAAATGACATATTCAGCTAAAAATAAGAGTTTTGAATCGGAAGTAATGGCTGATGAGGCTGCGATTTAACGGGATTTGAACAAAGGTCGGGCCGGGAGAGAGCATCCCTCCTGCTATGTGTGTGGCAACGGGGTAAACATCCCTCGTTCCCTGTCGGGACCGTCATTCCAAATGAAGTGAGCTTTGCCGAAATACCCAGCACTCATCTTTCCTCGCAAACAACCATTTTATGAGAGCTTGGTGCTGTTCTTGGGTAAGGGTGGATTGACTATAGCTATCTATTATCCGTAGCGAGGATTGGGACTTGAGGGAGGCGCCGAGGGCGGTGAGGAGATTTGAGATTTTTCAGAGAAGGACCTTTTAGCCACTACAGCTTCGTTAAGTGGCTCTGCTGAATTAGGGTATGGTAAAGTTATAGTGCGATCACCAAAAAATAACACTTCAAGGCGTTGTTGATTCATACCGTGAATCAACAACGCCTTGAAGTTACAAAACTCACTCTCCCTAGGCTTATAGCAATTGGGAAATCTTGAATTGATACCCTGACGGGGCGACAGGTCGCCTGAAGAGCAGACAGGGAGGGCACTCTAGACAAATAGCATGAAAAAAGATAGGGTAAGAAAGCTTCTTACCCAAAAACAATTAAATGATACCAAAATTATATCATGCCCATTTGTCAA
>NZ_JANMZH010000446.1:0-1762 GCF_031383065.1 Microcoleus sp. OTE_8_concoct_300
TTGACAAATGGGCATGATATAATTTTGGTATCATTTAATTGTTTTTGGGTAAGAAGCTTTCTTACCCTATCTTTTTTCATGCTATTTGTCTAGAGTGCCCTCCCTGTCTGCTCTTCAGGCGACCTGTCGCCCCGTCAGGAAATATTTGTAATTTTTGGTAAACAATCATGATTTCATTAACTAAAAAACGCATCGCTCTCATCTCCGTACACGGCGATCCCTCTGTGGAAATTGGCAAAGAAGAAGCGGGCGGGAAAATGTTTACGTGCGTCAAGTAGGGGAAGCTCTGGCTAAACAGGGGTGGCAAGTTGATATGTTCACCCGCTCATGTGATCGGCAACAAGCAAGCATTGTACAGCACAGTCCCAATTGCCGGACAATTCGGCTAGTAGCAGGGCCGCAAGAATTTATTCCTCGCGACGAACTTTATGGATATTTACCAATCTTTGTTCAAGAATTTCAGAAGTTTCAGTTAGAGTCAGGCTTTGACTATCCCTTAGTTCACACAAATTACTGGCTGTCTTCTTGGGTGGGAATGGAGTTAAAAAAATCGCAACCCCTGCTGCAAGTTCACACTTACCATTCTTTGGCAGCAGTTAAATACAAGTCGGTTTCGACAATTCCGACGATTGCCAAAACCAGGCTGCAAGTAGAAAAAACAATTCTGGAAACAGCCGATCGCGTGGTGGCTACCAGTCCCCAAGAAAAAGAACACATGAGGTCTCTGGTTTCCTCAAAAGGCAATATTGACATCATTTCCTGCGGTACCGACATTGAACGGTTCGGCTCGATCGCCCGATGGACCGCCCGCCGCGAGTTGGGAATAGCCCCCGAAACCAAAGTGGTGTTGTACGTCGGCAGTTTCGACCCCGGATCGGGCATCGAAACCTTAGTCCGCGCCCTCAGTCTGTCGGCGGTACCCAAAGCCGATTTAAAACTCATAATTGGCGGCCGGTGGCGTGCGGGGGAAAGCGACGGCAAAGAGGGCGATCGTATCTGCAGCATCGTTGAAGAACTCGGCCTGAGCGACATTACCAGTTTTCGTGGCGGCTTGAGTCGAGAAATTCTCCCCGCCTACTACGCCGCCGCCGATGTGTGCGTCGTTCCCAGCCACTACGAACCCTTCGGTTTAGTCGCCATTGAAGCGATGGCCTGCGGCACGCCCGTAGTCGCCTCCGACGTGGGAGGGCTCAAATATACCGTAGTGCCGCAAGAAACAGGTTTGCTCGCGCCGCCAAAAAATGAAGCAGTCTTTGCCGATGCGATCGATCGCTTGTTAGGTGACTCACTATGGCGCCAGCAACTCGGACACACAGCCCGCCAGCGCGTCGAAACCTATTTCAGTTGGGACCGTATCGCCTCCCAACTCAGTCAACTTTACACTCAACTGCTCCAACAATCTGCCACTCAACTTGACCCCGTGAGCGCTTAGTAGTATCACTTAGTATGGTTGAAGCCTGTTTCCCTTGATCCCTGTTTCACTCATCAGAAATATGGCGGAGCGTAGCGGAGGGTTGAAACCCCGTCCTTTTAGGACGGCTTTACATTGAGTTAAAACATGCAGCGGGGTGGAGGGGTATGGTTGCCCCTCCGGTGAGGTATGGTTGCCTCAATCTCCTTTCGGAGTAGAAGAGACGACCTGCCAGGTCGTCTGTACTTCGCCAATGTTTAGTGAGCTTGTTAGGCTAGCAGCACTGTCTCAGTGACCTTAAGACTGTTTAACCGCTAGCGACAGAGCGAGGGACTAGCTACGCATCCCAGG
>NZ_JANMZH010000461.1:0-1612 GCF_031383065.1 Microcoleus sp. OTE_8_concoct_300
GAACCGTTAAGTTACTGGTTTTGATGGATTTGCCAGATACAGTTCCTACAGCAAAACTTATCCCTATGTCCGACTTGGGGGGAATAAAAGTTTCTATAATACAAACTTTACCTCTAATACTTGAAGGGTAAATATTGGTAGTTTCTTCTAGCGCCGTCCATTGACCGATGAAAGGTGTTATATCGGGATTGACCGGCAGCCAAGCTCTGACAAACGCTTTCAAATCCTGCGATTGAGCTGCATTGCGAGGATCTCGAAGGTAAAACCCGCGAGAACCTTCAGGAGGAGCGACCACAAAATTGCGGAACCGATTCATTAATTGCTGCAATTCATTCTCCGTTGGGTAGCGTTTAGATTGCTGTGCAATAATTGGTAACGAGACAGCCGCTAAAATACCTAAACTAATTGTAATGGTGATTGGCGATCGACCTTTCATAAATCTCCTTATTTTCATTGGGCACTTTTAATCGGAGGCTCGTTAGCCATCGAAGTAGCAATTTCAAGCAGTTCCTGTTTAATGTTAGCGGCAGCACGTAACTGAGCCGAGAAAATTAAACCGTTCTGTTCCCAGAAAATAGTCTGACTGCCGTCACCAGTTCCACCGCATCTGATATTAGTGTAAACACCTTGAATTCCCGGTTTGATATTTACAGAAACTGTATTCGCACAGGACCATTTAGCTATTGTTTCTAACTTAGACTTGTATTCGTCTAACTTAGAAACAATAAATTCACCGGCAAAGCAAGAATTTGCTCTACATCCAGGGGAATAGTATAGTGTAATACCCAACTCACCGTTTTTTGAATATAAGTATGGGTAAAGTGTATTGTTAGAATCAGCAGGGGGCAGAGAACGATAGGGAATAGAAGTAGGCAATCGCATCACCATACCCCTAGGGAGTTGAGTTTGAATATCCCGGATAAATGCTCTGAAGATAGGTGCAGGTTCCGCCATTACAAGCGAATTTATGGTTAATGTTCCAACGCTTAAGATAGCTAAACTTACTATTAAACTGAGTTGGCATCGCCTTTTTATAATCATTTTCATGCTTTATTTCAATATCGGATTATAGCAAATTGATTTATCTTGTACTTGTACGCACCCAATTGTCGGTTGATTTTTGCTCCTACGATTTTCCCATTCTTGATTAGAAATCCGTTTTAAGGTTGTAGAATCGCGCCGATAGCTTACGCCACAGACAGCATCAACGCTAATATCTTCGCAAAGTTTTTCTCCGCGCCCTTGCAATCCCCACGCCATAGTTGTTTGTACGCCATCTTCCCACCGCAACGAACGGATACCTCCACCCGTCCAAGTATGCGACTCAGAAATACAAGTTTGCTGAAGTTCTAGCTTTTCTTTGCGAAAAAACCAGCAAGGAATAGATACTGGCCCAACATGGTCGGCGCGTACAGGAGCCATAAAGCCTGTCACTAGGATTGGTAGCAAGACTAATAGTTTTTTCATCGATCGCCCTTTCATAATTTTTCCTGTTTGTGCTCAATTCCCAGCACCCATTGCCGGCTCTTTTAGAAACAGCCTTCTACTTGATCGACTTTAATTTGCGCTGGAGTTGCTGCTGGAACCGGGGCTCGAACCTGCGCGACGACGA
>NZ_JANMZH010000463.1:0-3220 GCF_031383065.1 Microcoleus sp. OTE_8_concoct_300
ATCGAGTGCCTCTTCGTATTTACCCCACTGCCGATAGCAAACTGCCATCAACAACCAAGAGTTAGCAACATCTTTTTCCTGGCCCAATTGCTGATAGAGTTCTTGGCTTTGTTGGTGATGGGCGATCGCTTCTTCATATTTCCCCCAATCTTGGTAGATTCCTCCCAATTGAAAATAGGCAGAGGCAATGTTGGGTAGATCGTCGAGTTGCTGACGCAGGGCTAAACATTGTTGTGCGGTATCGAATGCCTGTTCGTATTTCCCCCACTGCCGATAGCAATATGCCAAGTTATACCACTGGTTTGCAACATTGTTTTCCTTACCCAACTGCTGATAGAGTTCTTGGCTTTGTTGGTGATGGGCGATCGCTTCTTCATATTTCCCCCAATCTTGATAGATTTTTCCCAAGTAGTAGTATGCAGACGCAATAGCGATATTGGGTAGCTCTTTAAGTTGCAGAAATAAGGCTAAATTATGTTGTTGAGCTGCGAGTGCTTCTTCATATTTTCCCCACTGCTGATAGCAACGAGAGATTATGTTCAATACACCAACACTAAAAAAATTATCACCAAAATTTTGACGGCAGAAATCGAAGCTTTCACGAGTATACTCCAATCCAATGTTCGACTTGTTTAAATACTGAAACATTTCGAGGTTTGGTTGGTAATCAAAAATTCTATCTTTGATTTTGTTTACCCGCTGAAATACCTCAAGACTTTGTTGATAATTTAAAATCGCCTCCTCGTACTTCTCACAGGCTTGAAAAATCCATCCCAACATAAAATAGGCATCAGCAGTATCAAATGTATCGTCGAGTTCCTGGCACAGGGTTAAATTTTTCTGTTGGGCATAAAGTGCTTTTTCATAGTTGCCCCACTGATAATATATTATTGCTATCCATTTCCAGCAGCCACAAACTAAAATTTCTTTGCCCAACTGCTGGAAAATTTCTCGGCTTTGTTGGTAATGGTCGATCGCTTCTTCGTATTTCCCCCAATCTTGATAGATTCGTCCCAATTGAAAGTAGGCATTGGCAATGCTGGATAGATCGTCGAGTTGCTGACGGAGGGCTAAACATTGTTGTGTGGCATCGAGAGCCTGTTGGTATTTCCCCCACTGCCGATAGCATTCTGCTATCCAGTACCAAGAGCTAGCAATATAAATTTCCTGCTTCAACTGTTGATACAGTTCTCGGCTTTGTTGGTAATATAAAATCGCTTCTTCGTATTTTCCCCAATCTTGATAACTTCTGCCGATACTATAAAAAATACTGGCTTCTGCTTTACAGTTGTTCGCTTGCTGAGACAACTCTATTGCTTTCTGGAGACACTCTAGTGACTGCTGGTATTGCTGATGCGCTCGATGACAGACTCCCCAGCTTTGCGACAAAAGGAATAACTCAGCAGCATGGGAACATTGCAACTTTCCCCAACTTTGCTGATAGTAATTCAAACCCCGATCGTAATCTTCTTTTTTCTCGCAGGCAATGGCGATCGCCCATTCGATAAAACCTCCTAGATCGCAATCCCCCCGCTCTGCTAGAGTTTGTAACAGGGAAATTGCCCGATCGTACTTTTCCGATCGCAAATAAGACAATCCGGTCATAAATTTTAAGGCTTGTCGGCGATCGGAATTGCAGATTGCATCCTCCAAACCGCGTTCCAAAGCAGGAGTCATCTCTACTCCCAATTCCGAGACTAAATTGAGAATTCCTTCAAACAACGATGGCGTTAACTGTTTTACGATGCTCGTCACGCCTGCAATTAAACCTTCTCCCGCTTCCCCACAAACCACATACAGCATCGCCACCCGCGCCTTGTTTTGCCGTTCTTGAGACAGCCGCTCATCTTCTGCTGCTTGTTGCAATCGGTTTAAAACCTGCTGATTAAAGACCTCAATTCCCCGCAGCAGCCGCAACAAATCCTGAGTTGGCTCATTTGCAAAATCATCCCCATCCAATCCCAAATAAGTCAGTACAAGCCTCTCCACCTGCTGCCGACAGAATTTGGGCGTAACTTTGATTTCTGCCAATACCTGCCCCACAAACAGCAAATCCTGCCACAGCGAATCGGACTCCTGCGGGGCTGCCTCTGCCGATGGATACCACACCAGCACTCGATTAGCCCCCGCCTCTTTCAGCCGCATCTCCTTCCCAGCAATATCCGGTTGATAGTCGGCTAAATTGCCAAACAACTGTTCCAACAACCGATTCACTCGTTGGCGGTCCGCACTCAAATACCCCAACGCCAGCAAAATCGGCTCGTTCCACCGTGCCTGATAGCGATAGGTGTTGATAATTTTCAAAATGTCGGGAATCTCGTTGTCGGCAATGTACCGCGCCGCATAATATTCCTCAAACGTCAGGTGCATAAACCCATACACCGCCGGAGCTCGTTCTACAAATAGCCCCGTCGTCTCCCGCACCTTCCGCAAAAACTGTCGCACCAGTTCCAGTGCCTCCGGTTCCTCCACCCCCTGTAATTCCGCCATTTTGGGCGTTAACCAGGCTTCCACCTCTGCCTGCGTCACCAACCCAGAGGGCTTCTCCTCGTGCATCTGGAACGCCAGAGGAGCCAGCAATGCGGTCACTTCCTCTTCCACCAGCGAAAGTTGCCTCTGCTGTACCCCATAGGAAATGTTACGCCCAAACTGCCAATCCTCAATCAGCGTCTTGGTTGCCAAGTGATACAATTCCACCCGTCGCTGCGGCATTTGAGTGCCGTTGCGATGAATCAGCGCCAAAATCGTCAGCAGCAGCGGATTGGTGGCAAATCGATTCACTCCCGGCTTAGTTTCGATCGCCTGCAAAATGCCCCCCGCTTCTCGTTTGGCCTCTCGTTCGTTCAAACTAACATCGGCTTCCGGACGTTGCGCCTCTTCGATGGCCCGACACCAGCGTTCCAGAAACAGCTTGATTTGGGCATTGCCCATCGGCGTAATCGTGAACTCTCGAAACCGACTGCCCAGCGAAGCTTCCTGATATCCGGCAATCCGGCTGGTGATGACAAACTTATTCTCGCCGTAGTCTTTCACAAATAGATCGATCTGCTGCACCACCTGCACCCGATTTGCTCGATCGAAAACCTCATCCAACCCATCCATCAGCACCAAACAATCCCCCGCCGCCATCTTTGCCAGCAACAAGTCCGCAACCGCATCGCCATTACCTTGATCGCGATCGCACTCCCACTGGCGATAAAACTGCTTCAGGTACTCCACC
>NZ_JANMZH010000480.1:0-11995 GCF_031383065.1 Microcoleus sp. OTE_8_concoct_300
AAATTGCAGCATCGGTGCATTGTCAAGCGTTATTTTGATGCACGGCTGATGGATTGAATTGAGTTGTCATTTGATGCACTTTGGTTATATTAGTGGACGTGTTTTGAGATGCTCTGCCCTCTTCTCAAGGGCGCGATCGCCACTAGGTATATATCGAGGAGAATCGATTGTTAAAAAGGCTTAATTCCGGCAATTCCGGTATTAGGTTTAAGGCAGCCTATCCGAGGAAAAGGCAAGCTCTGGGTTCGCCTGAGCTGCCTTGATTTCATCTCACTTTCACAAAGTTTGATTCGTAGCGGGATTTGAGCGTTTCATGAGAGATGTTTTGCCTTGAATCGAGCGACTCTTTTGTCGAGGCAAAAAGTAGCGCGGGGACTCGTCAGCCACAAGCGCTGCTGACGAGGATCACTCAGCCGGTGCGCCCTTCTAGACTTCCACGAAATTCGAGGCAGTCATAGTATTAGTATTCACCCCAGTCAGGACGGCTAAAACGTCACTACCCATAAGAATCTCATTCCCCGAGAACGACAGATTCCCAAACGTTAAACCCTCAGTCAGACCGATTTTGTCGGTACCCAAATTGAAGTCAGTAATCGTATCGATGCCCTCGCCGGAGGCAAACACGAAGATATCCTGGCCGTTGCCATCGGTCAAGGTGTCGGTACCGGGTCCACCCGTCAAGGTGTCATCGCCATTGCCGCCATCGAGTAAGTCGTTGCCCGCACTCCCGACTAGAAAGTCCTTACCATTGCCGCCAATCAAGGTGTCGTTTCCGGCATTACCGATGAGGCTGTCGTTACCCCTGCCGCCGATGAGGATGTCGTTCCCTTCTGTACCCGTGAGAGTGTCGTTGCCGCTGCCACCAATTTGAGTACCGCCGACGGCGACACTGACAAGAGCGCTGCTGGTGCCGCCAAAGCCATCGCTGATGCTGTAATTAAAACTGGCGTTACCCGTGAAGTTAGTGCTGGGGGTGAAGATGACATTGCCATTAGAGAAGGTAACGCTGCCATTGACAGCATTACTGACCTCCGTCAGGCTGAGGCGATCGCCATTGGGATCGGTGTCGTTGGCTAACAGAGTAGAAGCCTCCAGGGTGACGGCAGTATTTTGAGCCGTGGTAGCGCTGTCGGTGTTAGCCACGGGGGGTTGATTGGTGGGAGTCGTTCCCTGACCAAACAGCACATAACTTTGCCCTGCACGGTTGATGCCGTTGGGGGAGGCACCTAATGCCCCGATAATCAGGTCATCAAAGCCATCGCCGTTGACGTCCCCGGCGCTGCTGACCGACCAGCCTGATTCGTCAAAGGCCGCGATGCCGTTAATCGCAAAGCCGTTGCTGCCGTTGAGCGTGGACAGGCTGAGGCCCGCACCAAACCCACTGTTGCTGCCAAACACCACATAACTTTGCCCTGCATAACGGATGCCGTTGGGGTCGGCACCAAATGCCCCGATAATCAGGTCATCAAAGCCATCGCCGTTGACGTCCCCGGCGCTGCTGACCGAGAAGCCTGATCGGTCATACGCCGCGATGCCGTTAATCGCAAAGCCGTTGCTGCCGTTGAGCGCGGACAGGTTGAGGTCCGCACCAAACCCACTGTTGCTGCCAAACACCACATAACTTTGCCCTGCAACACTGATGCCGTTGGGGGAGGCACCCTGTGCCCCGATAATCAGGTCATCAAAGCCATCGCCGTTGACGTCCGAAGCGCTGCTGACCGAGAAGCCTGAGGAGTCAGACGCCGCGATGCCGTTAATCGCAAAGCCGTTGCTGCCGTCGAGGGTTGACAGGTCCAGGCCCGCACCAAAGCCACTGTTGCTGCCAAACACCACATAACTTTGCCCTGCATTGGTGATGCCGTTGGGGTCGGCACGGTTTGCCCCGATAATCAGGTCATCAAAGCCATCGCCGTTGACGTCCGAAGCGCTGCTGACCGACGAGCCTGAGTAGTCATACGCCGCGATGCCGTTAAGGGCAAAGCCGTTGCTGCCGTTGAGCGCGGACAGGTTGAGGCCCGCACCAAAGCCACTGTTGCTGCCAAACACTACATAACTTTGCCCTGCACGGTTGATGCCGTTGGGGTCGGCCCCGGTTGCCCCGATAATCAGGTCATCAAAGCCATCGCCGTTGACGTCCCCGGCGCTGCTGACCGACAAGCCTGAGAAGTCAGAGTCCGCGATGCCGTTAAGGGCAAAGCCGTTGCTGCCGTCGAGGGTTGACAGGTCCAGGCTGCCACCAAAGCCACTGTTGCTGCCAAACACCACATAACTTTGCCCTGCAGCACTGATGCTGTTGGGGTCGGCATTTCTTGCCCCGATAATCAGGTCATCAAAGCCATCGCCGTTGACGTCCCCGGCGCTGCTGACCGACAAGCCTGAGAAGTCAGAGTCCGCGATGCCGTTAAGGGCAAAGCCGTTGCTGCCGTTGAGCGTGGACAGGTTGAGGCCCGCACCAAAGCCACTGTTGCTGCCAAATACTACATAACTTTGCCCTGCACTGTAGATGCCGTTGGGGTCGGCACGGTTTGCCCCGATAATCAGGTCATCAAAGCCATCGCCGTTGACGTCCCCGGCGCTGCTGACCGACCTGCCTGAGTCGTCATTCGCCACGATGCCGTTAATCGCAAAGCCGTTGCTGCCGTTGAGGTCTGACAGGTTGAAGGTTGGTTCAAACATAGTGTTAGTTCTTCCTTGTTAGGTTAGTTGAAAGTTTTCACATCCCGACTTCTTTCCAGAAGTCGGTTTTCTTGCTTTAGCCGCCGATCGAGATCACGCGGCGAATTTCGTCAGTTTTCAACCCGATCGCGATCGGTTGCAGCACTCGAGCCCCTACTGAGCCTTCACAGACTCTCTAAACCGTGACGAAATTCGAGGCAGTCAGAGTATTAGTATTCACCCCAGTCAGGACGGCTAAAACGTCACTACCAATAAGAATCTCATTCCCCGAGAACGACAGATTCCCAAACGTTAAACCCTCAGTCAGACCGATTTTGTCGCTCTCCAAATTGAAGTCAGTAATCGTATCGATGCCGTCGATGGCGGCAAACACGAAGACATCAGAGCCGTTGCCACCGGTTAAGGTGTCGGTACCGGGTCCACCCGTCAAGGTGTCACTGCCATTGCCGCCAATCAAGGTGTCGTTTCCGGCATTACCGATGAGGATGTCGTTACCCCAGCCGCCGTTGAGCGAGTCGTTCCCTTCTGTACCCGTGAGAGTGTCGTTGCCGCTGCCACCGATTTGAGTACCACCGACGGCGACACTGACAAGAGCGCTGCTAGTGCCGCCCTTGCCATCGCTGATGCTGTAATCAAAGCTGGCGTTACCCGTGAAGTTAGTGCTGGGGGTGAAGATGACATTGCCATTAGAGAAGGTAACGCTGCCATTGACAGGATTACTGACCCCCGTCAGGCTGAGGCTATCGCCATTGGCATCGGTGTCGTTGGCTAACAGAGTTGAAGCCTCCAGGGTGACGGCAGTATTTTGAGCCGTGGTAGCGCTGTCGGTGTTAGCCACGGGGGGTTGATTGGTGGGAGTCGTTCCCTGACCAAACAGCACATAACTTTGCCCTGCATAAATGATGCCGTTGGGGGAGGCACCCCTTGCCCCGATAATCAGGTCATCAAAGCCATCGCCGTTGACGTCCCCGGCGCTGCTGACCGATATGCCTGAGCTGTCCCTCGCCGCGATGCCGTTAATCGCAAAGCCGTTGCTGCCGTCGAGGGTTGACAGGTTGAAACTGGCACCAAAGCCACTGTTGCTGCCAAACACCACATAACTTTGCCCTGCAGAACTGATGCCGTTGGGGTCGGCATCCCTTGCCCCGATAATCAGGTCATCAAAGCCATCGCCGTTGACGTCCGAAGCGCTGCTGACCGAGAAGCCTGATTGGTCATTCGTGTCGATACCGTTAATCGCAAAGCCGTTGCTGCCGTCCAGGGTTGACAGGTTGAAACTGGCACCAAAGCCACTGTTGCTGCCAAATACTACATAACTTTGCCCTGCCTCGCGGATGCCGTTGGGGTCGGCCCTGGTTGCCCCGATAATCAGGTCATCAAAGCCATCGCCGTTGACGTCCGAAGCGCTGCTGACCGACCAGCCTGATTCGTCACCCGCCGCGATGCCGTTAATCGCAAAGCCGTTGCTGCCGTCGAGGGTTGACAGGTTGAAACTGGCACCAAAGCCACTGTTGCTGCCAAACACTACATAACTTTGCCCTGCAGCATTGATGCCGTTGGGGGAGGCAAAGCGTGCCCCCCCGATAATCAGGTCATCAAAGCCATCGCCGTTGACGTCCCCGGCGCTGCTGACCGACTTGCCTAAGTTGTTATTCGCCCCGATGCCGTTAATCGCAAAGCCGTTGCTGCCGTTGAGCGTGGACAGGTCCAGGCCCGCACCAAAGCCACTGTTGCTACCAAACACTACATAACTTTGCCCTGCAAAGAAGACGCCGTTGCGGGAGGCACTTGGTGCCCCGATAATCAGGTCATCAAAGCCATCGCCGTTGACGTCCCCGGCGCTGCTGACCGAGAAGCCTGAGAAGTCCAAGGCCGCGATGCCGTTAATCGCAAAGCCGTTGCTGCCGTTGAGCGTGGACAGGTTGAGACCCGCACCAAAGCCACTGTTGCTGCCAAACACCACATAACTTTGCCCTGCACCAAGGATGCCGTTGGGGGAGGCACCGCGTGCCCCGATAATCAGGTCATCAAAGCCATCGCCGTTGACGTCCCCGGCGCTGCTGACCGAGATGCCTGAGTAGTCATAGGACGCGATGCCGTTAATCGCAAAGCCGTTGCTGCCGTTGAGCGTGGACAGGTCCAGGCCCGCACCAAAGCCACTGTTGCTGCCAAACACTACATAACTCTGCCCTGCCAAACCGATGCCGTTGGGTTTGGCAGTGGGTGCCCCGATAATCAGGTCATCAAAGCCATCGCCGTTGACGTCCCCGGCGCTGCTGACCGAGTAGCCTGAGTCGTCAAACGCCGCGATGCCGTTAATGGCAAAGCCGTTGCTGCCGTCGAGGTCATAGAGGTTGAAGGTTGGTTCAAACATAGTGTTAGTTCTTCCTTGTTAGGTTAGTTGAAAGTTTTCACATCCCGACTTCTTTCCAGAAGTCGGTTTTCTTGCTTTAGCCGCCGCCGATCGAGATCACGCGGCGAATTTCGTCAGTTTTCAACCCAATCGCCATCGGTTGCCGCACTCCGGGCAAAACTTGCACGTCGTATAATTCCTCTACAACTCCTTCAATGCGTAACGAGTGGACGATATCCCCACTTCTGAGGTCAATCACCAGCAGTCCACATCGGGCTTGGGCCTGTTTTGCCTGCAACTGCTCATCCAAGGCCAAACCGGAAAACGTCTTGTTGTGCCTGGGTTTGGATATCCCCACCACAGCAAAATCCCCGCAGAAACTCAAACCCCGCAGATATCCCGGACAAAAGGCTACCGCTTCAAATACTCCCCGTTCCAGGTCTAGATAACCAAATTCCCCACGACCTGAATTGAGCAACCACAGTTTATCGTTGTACCAACGCGGTGAGTGAGGCATCGATAAGCCTGTGCCGATCGCCTGATTGGTGCTAATATCCACCACGCAGCCGCCATCTTTGCGTTTATCCCGCCAGCCATCCGCCACATCCGACTGACTCACTGCCGTGACGTAACGGGGTTGACCGTCTCGCATCGCCAAACCATTGAGATGGCATCGGTCTTCTGCAGCTAATTTGGAAATAAACGGCGGTTTCCAGAAGGGGACAAAGCTTTTCGTTTCACTAATTGTGGCAAGGCAGCTAAATAGGGTATTGACGAAGACTACCCCCCCTAACTCCCCGTTATTAAGGGAGGGAACTTGTGGTTCTACTTGTTGGTCCCCCCGAAGCTTGGGGGGCTGGGGGGGTTCCACCAGCACTACATCATGAATATCTAAATCTCCCGTGATATACCCCACTTGCGGTACATAAACGGCATCGTAACCATCCGCTATTTGTCCCGGTTCTAGGGCATTTTCAAGCCGCCACAGTTGATACAGCGAACTCATATACAGGCTGCTGTTGTGGGCATACAATCCCATACACCGTTCAAATGTCCGTTCAAATACCGACAGTTGCCCGTTTTGTCGCAATCCAATGAAAAAGACCTTCCCCGCCTGATAGGTGGTGAAAACTAAACTGAGATTTTGTGAAGCTAACCAGGGAGTGAACTGCCGAGAGGTGTTGATTTCAAAAGCGGGTGTGGCGGTTGTACCTACTGCCTGTGGGAAATTACTAGAGGAAGCTGCAGTAGATTGTGGAGTGCGATCGCTATTTGGCATTAATGACATAGTTCAATCTCTATGTGTACGTGGTTGATGGAGTCACCTGATGAGCCGCCTAAATTAGCGATCCTATCTTCAGGAATGCTTTGGACTGACTCATTGAGTCCCCCCGTGACCTCGATTGCCTCTTGAATTCGGTCTTAAGCTCGATCTCTGCTTTCTTTCACAAGCCGAGGTGAACTTGGGGCGGCTAGGGGGATACCCTCAAAACAAGTCGCCTATCAATTGATTAATTCAATCTTGCGATCGGCTAATAGTATTATTTATCGCCTCACTACAAAAAGTCTATCCGATCGCACTCCAAGCAAAATGTAAATATATAAAACTTCATCTGTTTTTCACGAGTTCACCTGAACAAATTCACTGAGTTAATAAAAGAGTAAATCTGTCAATTCACAAAACTTGAGGAGTTTACGGGTTTGAGATGTAGTGGTGCCAGAGGTAGGGTAGCGAGACGATCGCTGGATCGATCGCCCTGGTATGAAAAAAGCCATATAGCCTCCTACTGTGTTTTCTGGCGGTTTTCCATTAGACCTCTTGCAAAAATCCTTTTCCTCAATTGATGGGACGGGCAAGTGCCCATCCCACAAGAGTTATTTTTTCTTGTGGGATGGGCATCTTGCCCGTCCTAATTATTTTTGCAAGACGTCTATTGTCTGAGGTACGGCAGGCTGGTTTCATTCGTCCCGCCGCAGGTTTCAATCTGATCCTGAATTACCCATTTTCTGCCTGACTTCTGATCAACTTTTGCACGCTGGCTAAAGCTCGATTTAATTCATAACTTTTTCTTTCTGAATTCTGCAAAAAAGCCTGCTGTTCTTCTTCAATCATTAACACATCCTGCCGCACCAAACCATCTAATAACTTTTTAGCAGCACCGAAACAACTATCTTTGATAAACCTGCGAAACCAAACAGGCAATTTGTGCAGCCGCCAAAACGCATTTAATGAGGTAAAGTGAATTAAATAAGCACGAGTTGCTGTCTCGCTCACCGGACAAACCAAGCAGTAAATCTTAAAGTCGCTCCCCAAAGTTGAAACCCAGTGCGGGTAAACATAACTCACCTCCAGCGGTTCCGGGTGCAGTCGGCGCAGAGACTTAAAAAATAACTGAGAAATTGACCAAATTTTATCTATTTTGTAATAACTTTGTGCCTGATAGCGAGCAGTTACTTGATGCTCGTTTTCTTCTAAAGTATCTAACACCGGATTTGCCCAAGCTTGCCAATCATCATGCAAGTGTCCGTGGTACATATCCATCAAGTTTTCAATTAAAAATGAATAGTGTGCCTGACAGTCGATGACTGAAACTGTGGCAATATAATTGAGATGTTCCCACTCTGGCAAATCCAGTAAATGAGTTTTTTCGGCTTGCGTTTCCTCGCCGGGAAACAGCCAGATAAAACCGTTTTGTTCCTTGACTGGATAGGAGCGAATTTTGCAGTTAGGTAGCTTTTGATTTTCTGCTAAATAATCGACTTCGGCGCATTCTCCCCTGGCATTTAACCGCCATCCGTGGTAAGCACATTCGATTAAATCGCCTTTAACTTGGCCGTGGCTGAGTTTAACTTGCCGGTGCGGGCATCTATCTTCTAAAGCGTTGATTTTGCCTGCACTGTCGCGGAAAAGTACGATCGCCCGATTCCAGATTTTCGCAGCGACGGGCCCAGTTTGCACCTCGCTGCTGCAGGCGATTGCATACCACCGATCGAGATTAATGCCCAACTGGCGGATGTGAGTTTTTTGTTCCCTTGCAGATATCGATTTTATCGCGTTGTTTTGCATTACAAATATTCCCAAATTACGCCCATAAAACCATCCAATTTTACAAAATAACAGCCGGGAAAGCAACGACTGTAATTTTTTTTAAATTGCCGTTCTGACAAATACCTGCTGCTAGCTAAATATTTCAACCAGCTTGGCGAAAGTCTAAATCTTAATAATCTTAAAGCCTTGCGAACTCCGTAGGTGGAACAGTCGGGAATAAAATCTCTCACTGCACCTACTATGTAGCATATTGTAGCAGGTGTTTCGCCTTCCGATATATTATCTAAAAAGACGATTTTTCCTTGCGGCTTTAACAATTTTTTAAGTTCTGAGAGGGCGGCGGGGAGGTTGGGCAGTTGGTGAAAAGTGCCAGCACTAACTATTAAATCAAATTGGCGATCGATCGCTAATTCACTCGCATCCATTTGGAGGTACTCGATATTGGGGGCTGAGCGTTTTTGACTGGCGATAGCCAGCATTTTTGCTGATAAATCGACGGCGACTACATTATCGTAATATTGGGCTAATTCAAAAGCAAGAATTCCCGAACCGCAGCCAATATCTAATGCTGCACCTTTGCTAGCTGATAGGTTTTTAGTAAAGAAATCGTTCTGGCTTTGCAAGCTGGCGGCGAAATCGTATTCTGTTGCAAAAGCATCAAACATTACAGATTTATTGCGATTTTTGCAGTTACTCTTCAGCATCTATTATTGCTTTATACTCATTCAATAATATTTTAACCGCATATCCACCCCCCTCAACGCAGATATTTTTTTGGGTGGCAAGCTGTGCCTTTTCTCCTCAGCGAAACCACGCCCGCAAACCGTAACTCATCTTAAAAAAACAATGAAACTGTAGGCCCGTGCTCCAAACTCTTAGGTCATCAGTCCTTCACAATTCTTCATTCTTTAATCTAAAATTTAAAATGCTATGGCTGGGGGCGGGTTTTACCGAGAATAGCAGCCGATAATTGAGGGTTTATAAAACCCGCCCCGCTACAAACCTTAGATTTTTAACACGCCTTCGGGATTCACCGTCAAGAGCGATCGCCTCTGCAAACCCTCCTGATATAAAATAGCATTAGCTGCCAACAAACCGCTGCTCACTGCCCTTTCCATTAAACCGCAAGGAAACGGCATTTTTACCCAATCTCCCGCAAACAAAAGATTGGGAACAGCGCAGCAAGTTTCTGGTCTTTCTGCATAACTACCGGGCGGATATCCCGAAAAATTCTTTTGATTTACCAATTCCCGGTGCAGCAGATTTGCCTCTTTTAATTCCGGTACAATTTCGTACAATTCTTGCTCAAAAGTCGCCAGCAAAACTTGCTGGTTGGGAAATTCCTTCTCCTTGTAACAATAAGCGTGCAGTTCCACTACACTACCGCCAGTTTCCTGATTCCACTCGATGAACTGATCCTGAATTTTGTGGTAAAGCGTAATGCTGTCAGTCAGTTTGTAGCCGGAAAGCGAAGTGAAATTGCTGTGTTCCCAGGGAAATTCGCGATCGAACCAAAAGCGGCCCACCGCAAACGGATCGGCTATTTTCAAGCTCTCGATCCGGCCCTGCACCTGCGGATTCACCTCACCGCGGCTCAAACTAAACAAATGCTGCATCCCCGGAACATCTGCCGCAAAAACATAGTAATCAGCCTTCAATGTTTCTCCCAAATTTGGCGACGGCGATTGGTTAACTGCTGCGGCAAACTGTACCTCATCTGCTTTTTGATCGACTACCTTAAATCGAGGCAAATCCCGCTGAGCTGGCCCGCTGACAACTCGCCCTTCTGCATCAAAAACTGCCCCGTGACAAGGACAGTGAAATTGACCGTCGTTCTGTTTCTGAACTGTGCAGCCTTGGTGAGTGCAGCTCAGAGAAATTGCCTCTTTTCCCGACGGTGCGGCGGCAAATACGCTGTCTCCAGCGCCGAAATACTCGGTAGAGTTGCTGTCAGTTAACAGCGCGTTTCGCTTCACCCAAAAAGGTATTTTACTTTGCACCTCTCCCGACTGGTAACTCAGAGAATCAATCTGACCGTTTTCCCAGCGAATTTCACTGACTGCGACATCTGTCAATACTTTACCGCCTTTGCTTTCAATGGCTTTGGCAATAGGCTGCACCAAACTCGTGCCCATATCTTGCCGCGTACCGTTGAAGGCCAAACCCTCGGGATTTCCGAAAAAGTAAAAGTGGAAAAATTGCATTAATTCTCCCGCGCTCAATTCGTCGGGAGCGTTGAGGCTGGACTTGGCAAAAGGCAGAAAATACAAGTCATAAAGCCCGCGCGGAAATTCACCTTTTACCCAGTCGGCAACTGATATATTGTCGAGGCGATCGAAACTTTTTTTAGTCTGAAAACCGCCGATTTCCCGAAATACTTGCCAGTGAGCGGGTTTTGTAAGATTGATTCCCCACTTGAGCCGGTTGGGAGAAGATATCCCCAAGTCAACTATATTCCAGGGAAAAGCTGAATGGTTGGGACGAAAAACTTCTGGTTTGTATTTGCCCTCTCGAAACACAACGGCGTAGGATTCTAAAGATACAAAGTTATCGGTAATTTCTAGTTCTTCAACCACACTTTTGAGGTTGTAGTATTGCGGAAAAAAACCGTGGAAACCGTGTTCCATCATAAAAGTTTCGTTGCCGACTTGTATCGGCCAACTAGCAATTTTACCGCCGAGTAGGGGCGATTTGTCCAGCAGCGTCACGGCGAAACCCCGCTGACTGAGCTCGTAAGCACAGGCGAGCCCTGCCAAACCTGCCCCTACAACTGCAACGGTTTTGCGGTTATTCAGCATTCGCGGCAAGTCAAGAGAATCTTGCACAAAAACGGCGGGCTCTGGCTTGGAAAATCGAGAGTAGCCCAGCAGCCCGCCGGCACCGACTCCGAGGAATTTGAGGGCGGTGCGTCGAGAAACTGGTTGAGATAGCGGTGAATTGGTTGATTGACTCATCAGCGGTACGCGGTAACGGGCTTTAAACACAAATACGCCATAAGGCATATATCATAGACCGAAATCACGATATGTGAAGAAATACTAAGACACATTCCCCAGTCGGATCGCGATCGCACTAGGCACGGTTCGATCGCACACAATCTATAGCAGAAGGAAGAAGGGTTTAGTTATCGTCGCGAGAGAAGGAAGAAGCGATCGACCGCATACTGTAAAATTATCTAAATAATTAATTACATTTACATATCACTTAGGACTGTGGGTGATTTAGGTCACAATTGGATAATAAATCAGGAAAAGTACAATAAATTTTGGAGTTTTTAACCGCCGATGGCGTCGGTGCCAGAATTAACATATATCAATATGAAAAACGGGAAAATTTGGTGTTTATTGGTAGCGTTAACAGCATTTTCGTGCTGCGTGCAAGTACCTGTCTTCGCGAATTTTGCCGCCACTCAAATCAATGGCAAAACAGAAATATTCCGCCGCCAACTTTTCGCCGCCCCAAATCTATAATCCGCCGGACTTTACCGCCAAGCTTGCAATACTTTTCTCCCAATTTTAGAGCGGGCTGACTTTGATTGTTTCAACTTAATTAACAACCCAATATATCCGGCCGAAAAAGCAATTAGTTAAAATTTACCCAACAGTGAAATCGCCGCATCTGGCTTAAGAATTTTAGGCGATGTATTGCGGCTGACTGGTGCTTTTTAAAATTCACAAATCCTCGAGAACCCGAACTCAAGAAAAACCCTCAAATTGAAACATTAGTATTTGTACGAGACGGGAATTTGGGGAATATACCGATGACAGTGCTTTAGAACGGGAAAGCCGAGAAGTATTTAGGATCGCGAATTAAATAACTTACAATTTTAATTATTATTGTGAGATGGGCGTCCCGCCCCGCCATTTTTGACGGGGGGGTCGCCCCACCCACAAAAAAGTGGAAGTTAATTAATTAAA
>NZ_JANMZH010000526.1:0-13359 GCF_031383065.1 Microcoleus sp. OTE_8_concoct_300
ATGAATTCGAGTCGAGCAATTTAGACGAAAGAGGATTTATTTCTCTGATAAACATCATATGAAACTGTAATTAACTCATAATTTTGCCTGGAATATCATTATACTATGTATTTGTGTAATTAATTCTGTCTGACTACTTAACAACACTTTAACTGTGCGCCTTGCCGATTCTGAAAGACTGTCAATATGCCTGCACCAGTCCGCAAAGCCGCTAAAACTTATTTGCTCGTTTGGTTGTTTTTCTGACATAAAACACTCCTAGATGGGAAATGGGGCATGGGGCATGGAGCATGGATAATGGGAAGACTGTTGACTGTTGACTGTTGACTATTACAAATCGCCCTTGCGTACCTTCTGTTACTGAGTTAAGTCTACTATTTCAAATCTTCCAGCTTAATCCGAGGATCGACAGCTTTGAGCAGCAAATCTGCCAACAAATTCCCCACAATCAACATCGTCGCACCCATCATCAAACTTGCCATTACTAAATACAAATCTTGATTAGTCACCGCCTCCAAAGTAAGCTTTCCCAAACCAGGCCAATTAAAGAAATATTCGGCAATAAACGCACCGCTCAACAAACTAGCAAACTCAAAACCCAACAGCGTAATCAACGGATTAACAGCATTCCGCAAAGCGTGAACGTAAATTACTCGATCGTCCGGCAAACCTTTAGCCCGTGCTGTTCGGATGTAATCTTGACGCAGCACGTCCAACAATTGTCCGCGCATCAATCTTTGCAAACCAGCAAAACCAGTAAGGCTGAGGGCGACAGTTGGCAAAATTAAGTGCCAGCCGTAATCGAGGATTTGGCCCCACCAAGGTAAGTCTGCGTGGTCGATGCTTGTCATTCCTCCGATGGGAAACAGAGGTGAAGTATTTTGAGCAAAAAATAGCAGCAGCAAAGCTGTGATAAAGCTCGGAAATCCTTGTCCGGTGTAGCTGACTACTTGTAAAACTCGATCGACTGTGCGGTTTTGATTGACGGCCGCGACTATTCCCAAAGGAATTGCGATCGCCCAAGTTACAATCAAAGAGGCGATCGCCATCAATAACGTCGCCGGTACCCGTTCCCACAGCAGCGAAGCTACGGATCGCTGATACACAAAACTCGTGCCAAAATTCCCCCGCGTCACAATTTGTTGCAGCCACAGCCAATACTGCACAATAGCTGGTTTATCTAAGCCGAACTGCTGTTCGAGTTGCTTGAGTGTTTCCGGCGAAATCTTGGGATTTTGGCTCAAAGTATCCAAGTAATTTCCCGGTGCTAGCTCAATAATTGCAAAACAAAGAGCCGATGCCAAAAATAGGGTTAAAAGTGCCTGCAACAGTCGCTTTAAAACATAAGTTTTTGTCTCGCTGCCAAACAGAGAACTCAACCCTCGCCAATTTTGATTCAATTTAACAGAAGTCATAGGATCTTAGATTTTAGATTTTAGATTTTAGATTGAGTAATTTAGATTTTAGATTGAGTAAGTGTGAATGACTCATAAATACCAGGTTGGGAGCGTGTTTACATTTGCATTCTTTTTTCTAACTGGTATCATTAGTTTATTCTTATAGCAATCCTAAATCATTTGTGAATTTCTTACTCCCGAGCGAGCGGGTTCGGGGAGGGTTGGGGTGGGGTAAAAAGTTTACGACTCCTGCAAGGAGTCCTATATATCAAATCCGGTTATAGCAACCGCCAAGACGGTTAGCACGTTGTTAATGGCTGAAACGATTGATTTTATTGCTTCTTCCTTCTTCCTTCTTCCGACTTCCATCGGACTTCTGCTATACATCGGAATTATACTCTCGAAGCTGAGTGGAACGATCGCACTGCACTCCGAAAATTATTATTCCGATGCCAAGGTCAACGATCTTATTTGTCAGTAGTTTTTATTCAGCAGTCAACAGTTAACAGTTAACAGCCAACAGTTAACTGACTAATACTCCACTAGCGTAACAATTGGCACATCCGGCAATTTCTGCCTGCCGCCCAAAGCCTGCAATTCGATGATAAAAGCAAAACCGACAAGCTCGCAACCAGCTTGCTCCAACAATTTAGCCGTCGCCGCCGCTGTTCCGCCAGTCGCGATTAAATCGTCCACAATCAGCACTCGGCTACCGGAGGTCATGGCATCTCGGTGCATCTCCAGTCGATCGACACCGTACTCCAACTCGTACTCAGCAAAATGAACAGCACCAGGCAGTTTCCCAGGTTTGCGGACAGGAATAAAGCCTATTCCCATTTTATAAGCCAAAGGCGCGCCAAAGATAAAGCCCCGCGATTCCATGCCCACCACATAGTCAACAGACAGTCCTGAGCATTTTTCGGCTAAGCTGTCAATGGTATAGCTCAGCCCTTGCGGGTCGCGCAGCAAAGTTGTAATGTCTCGAAACATAATTCCCGGCTTCGGGAAATCAGGAATGTCGCGAATTAGAGATTTGAGATCCATAAGCTTGGAGATCCGGGTTGAAGGTAACGAGGCATCAAAAATGCTACAATAATAACGTCAAAATTTAAAATATTAAAAATAAAAATTTAAACTAAGAGCTTCTTTAATTTTTATTCTTTAATTGCTTAATCCTTTACCTACTATGTAAACAAATGTCATAATTCCCTAACAAAAGGGTTGAATATCAAGATTTGTCACCCTATGATCAAAAGTCAAAAATCTAATATCTAAAATCCAATGATCAAGTTGGCAGCACGAGTGGGTGAGGTTCCTCCTTCCATAACCTTGGCGATCGCAGCTAAGGCTAAAGCCATGAAGGCCGAAGGGATTGATGTCTGTAGTTTGAGTACGGGAGAACCAGACTTTGATACCCCCGAACACATTAAAGCAGCGGCAAAAGAAGCTTTAGACGCGGGGAAGACTAAGTACGGTCCTGTGGCTGGGGAACCGCAGTTAAAAGCTGCGATCGCCCGCAAACTCCGATCCGACAACAATCTCAACTATCAACCAGAAAATATCCTTGTCACCAACGGCGGCAAGCATTCGCTCTACAATCTGATGATGGCTCTGATCGAGCCTGGAGAGGAAGTAATTATTCCGGCTCCCTACTGGCTGAGCTACCCAGAAATGGTGAAACTCGCCACTGGCAAGCCAGTAATTGTACGGACAGATGCTTCTACAGGATATAAAATTACACCGGAACAACTGACTCGAGCGATTACTCCCCAAACCAAGTTATTTGTGCTGAATTCGCCTTCTAACCCGACGGGAATGGTGTACACTCGGGCCGAAATCAAAGCATTGGCCGAGGTGATAGTCGATCGAGATATTTTAGTCGTTGCTGACGAGATTTACGAAAAAATTATATATGACGACGCTCAACACGTCAGCATCGGTTCCCTAGGCAAAGAAATCTTTGATCGCACCCTGATCAGCAGCGGTTTTGCCAAAGCTTACTCGATGACAGGCTGGCGAGTCGGTTATTTGGCCGGGCCGATCGAATTAATCAAAGCCACCAGCACCATTCAAGGTCACAGTACCTCAAACGTGTGTACCTTTGCACAGTACGGCGCGATCTCCGCTTTGGAAAGCAGCCAAGAGTCTGTCGAAAAAATGCGTCAAGCTTTTGCCCAAAGGCGTCAGGTAATATTTGAATTACTCGATGCTGTCCCTGGAATTAGCTGCATCAAACCAGACGGTGCTTTCTATATGTTTGTTAACATCAGCAAGACTGGAATGAATTCTCTGGAATTTTGCGACGCTTTCTTAGAACAGCAGCAAGTAGCAGTTATTCCGGGGATTGCTTTTGGTGCAGACGACCACATTCGCTTGTCTTACGCCACCGATTTAGGCACAATTAAAAAAGCCGTAGAAAGGCTCGATAAATTTGTCCGCAGCATCTAAAAATTAGTTAGTAGTCATTAGTCATTGGTCATTAGTCATTTGCTATTTGTTCTTGGTAGCAACTGACTAATTACCGATCGCTGTTGACTATTGACTGTTGACTGACTACTGCTGACTGTTGACTAATACCCATTTTAAAAAGTCTTGCTACAGTAATTGTCTTATTTGACACTCCCGGGCCTTCAGGCGTGGGGATTCTTAATTCATCGACTGACCTTTAAGCGCTATGTCCTTTCGGCACTTCTTAAACCTTTCAACCGTACAAAATACGAATTGACGAGTTCAACTCACAGTAACCCCAGAGGGTCTATCTCCAAAAGCGTACTAGGATATTTACCTAGAGTTCGGGTATGCCCTACCCTACTTAACAAGACTAAATAGTTTGTTTCTCTGGTTAAAGGAACTGTGTTAAGCCCCTAGCTGTTTATAGAGTTTTCGCCACTATGAGTCCCCCGGTTTACGCCTAAAAGTGTGTCGTTAACTGTTTTTATGCACTCCGGGCGCAGGAGTTTAACCTTGACTACTCTAGTATACTAGAAATTTCCTGACTTTTAGGAAGGGATTTAAGAAATTAGAGCCGTCCTAGAAGGACAGGGTTTTAGACCCAATTTCCTTGATAAATTATGGTTCATTCGCTCTCACCGCCTGCAGGACACGGCAGTGCCGTTTCCCTACAGACGATAGCTGATAATTTATATATAGCACTACTTTTCAGAATTGGTATAACTACTGCTGACCAATGACTAATGACCAATGACTAATGACTAATGACTAATGACCAATGGCTAATAACTAAAGCTGTTTCGTCATAATTTCCTTCAGCAAATCCAGCCCCTTCTTAACTCGCCGAGAAACAGTCACGGCACTGATACCCAAGCGTTCAGCCGTTTCCTTCTGCGTCAAATCGTAGAGAAAAACGAACTCCAATATCTCGCGAGTCCGTTTTTCCAACATAGCCAAAGCTTGCTGTAGGCGGATTTGATCCTCTTGGGCCAACTGAAAACTCCGATACTTGCTATCGGGAACCAATTCTCCCAGACAAGTAGCCCCCTCATCTTCATCTTGCACCGGCGCGTCCAAACTCAGAGGCGATCGGTTGAGATGGGCCAACTTAATTTCTTGCCATTCTTCTACAGAAACCTCAAGCACTGCTGCTACTTCAGCATCCGTAGGTTTGCGGTTGAACTGCACCTGCAAATCCTTGATCGCTGCTACAGATTTGCGTTCCAGGGACAGCCAGTGGCGGGGAACTCGCACAGAAGGGCTTTTGTCCCGCAAGTAGTGTTGAATTTCGCCCCGAATGTAGGGAATTGCAAAGGAACTAAAAGCGTGTCCCTTCGACAGATCAAATCGCTCGATCGCCCTAATCAACCCAATACACCCGACTTGCAGCAAATCGTCGTAGCTTTCACTGCACTGGTTGAGCCAGTGGTAAACTTCTTTTCTCACCAGTCCAATATTCAGTTTAACTAACTGATTGCGGATTTCATTCGATCTAGAAAGTTGGTACTCGCGCAACAATTGCAAATTTTCGCTTTTTAGCTCGTTCGGCACTGTGGTAGACATAGCAGCATAAGGGTTGGTAGAGCAGAGGACTGATTTTGCTTCAGATCTAGTTTCCAATCTAGTCTAAAAAAATTCATCTAAAAAATTCGGTAATTTAAAAACGAGCGCGTCTTTAGACCTAAGAAGGAAACGACGCGGGGATTTCCATAAGCGAGTGAATCTTTACCATTACCGGGGGATTGCTAGATTCGGTGTACTTTTATAGTGTACTTTCACTCTTGACAATTACCCTCTCAAATTTTGCAACGGGCGATCGCATAATGGTTTTGCTCTTTCTCGCCTCTATCTGAGGGATAATGTTAGCTTGCGCCTTAATTAACGGCCGGTACTCGATCTAGGACACTGACTTAACCGAATAAATCTGTTTAATCCTAAATTTCCGGATTCAAGGAACTAGCTGATCATCCCCTGGTAGGTCTTTAACTCTTACCGTTAACGTAGTACAGCAGGTACTGAGTCTAGTCAACTGTGGTTTAAGCTTTCAGGCCCGAAGCAAGCGTATCTTTAGACCAGGGTCGTTGACCTTGATTGTAGTGCAATCCTAGCACGTGAACAAAGCTGACGGTCAACCTAGTACCGTTAGACCCCAGGCTTCTTTTTCCCTCGACCCCAGGGCTGTTTTGAGTGACCCAGAACCACCGCCACTTGCTTCATTAATGTTTCCACGTGCCAGAAAGTACATTCAAAATCACGATGCTCCCGAAATATAATTCGCCCGATCGCCCATAAAGACGATCGCCACGCATTTGATCGAGAGGCGTGGATTCGGGGTACGAAGGTTCCCCAAGCGCCTCATTTAACTCGCCTCTAAATACACACCTTGGACTCTCCGGCTGATAGTTAACAGGTGTGATAGCGGACACACCCGTTGAACTTTGGGAAGGTGCACCCGATCTAGGGGGATTATCCGAAGGTCTTCGGCAAAAGGCAGAATTTTAGCAGGTATTCGGCAATCGGCACAATCCAGAATTTAAGCGGTATTTTTTAACACTAAATTATAAGCAGAAAGCGGTTTGAATACCATACTTTAATTAATTAAAAATTCCCACTTAATAACTTGCGACTGACCAGAATGGGATCATAAATTTAGTCATTAGTCAACAGTCTTAAGTTATATGGCTCAAGACTGTTGGCTAATGAAGGGCGAGCAGTAGCTTTAGGGCAAAAAACTGCTCAAGTTCGATCGATCCAGAAAGCGAATTTTACGATACAGAAGGCTCAATCCGAGCGTAAAACAAACCCCGAATTTTCACATCCAGAGCGGGTCTAGCTCCCAAATCAGTATCAGAAGGCTGCGTGCTCTCAAAAATCCCGCCGATTTCGCCAGTGCCGCTGTTGACTTTAGCAACTTGGAGAGAAATTTTGCCCGCCTTGGCGCGGGTGTCAGCTACCTTAACATTAGCCCGCACACGTTTGGAATTGTCAGAAGCCGGAAGCGCTACAGCATTGTCATAGCCAGTCGATACCCCGCGACCTTTAGGGTCTAAAAAGCCTGCGCTGCGGTAAGAAGGAACGTTAAACTCGCCTTTCAAATCGGTCGAAGTATTGATAGCAACCACTCCGGACTCCGAACTGGCTACCAACTCTTTAATAGTGAACAAGAAAGGTACTTGCTCTCCGCCCGGTAATTGAATCGTAATTGCTTGAAAGTCCAAGCCGTCCTCTTCTTTGAAAGTCAGAGTCCCGTCATTACCCACCGTGAGCGTACCTTGAACTTGGTCAATGCTCGACGTGAACCGCGTCAGCAATTTACCAGGCACAAATTCCGCCTCTTGGCGTTTGTTTGCTGGTTCTTCCTTCACAAAATAAGTTGTGGGCTGCAAACACAAACCAGTCAGTTTATAGGTGGCGCCCGCTTCGATGGGGATCGATCCCCGAGAAGTTTCTGCCAAGCTAGGGCAGTTATTAGCCAATCCAGTACCTCTAATCTCGTCGTAGGTGAGCAACTCGGTAGTCGCCACCGTCGTGTCAGCAGGAGCAGAAGAACAAGCAACCAGCGCACTCATGCAAAATGCTAAAAGTGCAACTATTAAAGCACGATATTTCATAAAAAAATTCGGTAAGTGGGTTCCGAGCGCCTCTTTAGACGCGCTCGTGGGAAACGAATCGGCGGTTTCAACCGCCGTGAATCTTTCCATTACACGGGGATTGCTAGAAAAGGTGTAATGAATGTAGTGTACTTTCACTCTTGACAATTACCACCTCAAAGGTCGCAACCCGCTCACGCATAATGTTTGCTCTTTCGAGCCTAATTGAGAGGGGTAGAAGAGACGACCTGCCAGGTCGTCTGTACTGCCCCGCGAGTTAACGGCCGATACTATATTTAGGACACTGACTTAACCCCATAAATCTGTTTAGTCCTAAATTTCGCGCTTCAAGGAACTATGCAAAGCATCCCCTGGTAGGTCTTTAACTCTTACCGTTAACGTAGTACGCAGGTACTGAGTCTGGTCAACTGTGATTCAAGCTTTCAGGCCCGAAGCCAGCGTGTCTTTAGACCAGGGTCGTTGACTGCCAACCTCAATATCCAACATCGGATTATAGTTAACAAACCTGACGGTCAACCGAGTACCGTTTGACGGCAGGCTTCTTTTTCGCTGGAGGCAGGGGCTTTTTTGAGTGACGTAGAACCACCGCCACTTTCTTCATTACTGTTTCAACGTGCCAGAAAGTACATTGAAAATCAGGATGCTCCGAAAATATAATTGGCCAGCTTCCCAATCTCAGACCGCCACGCCTTTCATCAAGAGGCGTGGATTCAGGGTAAGGAGGCCGGGGCGCCTCCTTTAACTCCCCTCTAAATACACGCCTTGGGCGAACCGGCTGATAGTTAAGAAAAAGCCCTACTTCGAGCAAAATATAATTGCCCACCGGCAGGCACAGCCAGCCCTTTGGGCAGCATTTAGATCCTGATCGCTTGCTTCACCGACACCGGCATTGACCGACAAAATCAAGCTAGTGAGAGTGAAAATAAGCAAGAACTTATGATTTCTCAATCA
Source organism: Microcoleus sp. OTE_8_concoct_300 (assembly GCF_031383065.1). NCBI lineage: Bacteria > Bacillati > Cyanobacteriota > Cyanophyceae > Oscillatoriales > Microcoleaceae > Microcoleus > Microcoleus sp. OTE_8_concoct_300. Next base: position 8,411 of record NZ_JANMZH010000526.1, read on the forward strand.
TCAGAACTATGGGCGCAGCCTAGCGGAGGGTTGAAACCTCGTCCTTTTAGGACGGCTTTACGTTGAATTGAATCCCCTCGCGGGGTGGAGGGGTATGGTTGCCCCTCCTGTGAGGTATGGTTGCCTCAATCTCTTTTCGGAGTAGAAGAGACGACCTGCCAGGTCGTCTGTACTTCGCCAAAGTTTAGTGAGCTTGTTAGGTTGAAAGCACTGTTCCAGTGACCTTAGAACTGTTTAACTCTCAACGACAGAGCAAGGGACTAGCTACGCATTCCAGGGTGTCGTGACTCAATAAACGTAGTCAGTTAAGACGATGGCCCTAGGGGAACGGCTTGTTAGATTTCTCCTTCAAGCCTCATGCCTGATAGCTGAGGTTCCTGACGTTCGGATCGCAGCCCAATACACATGGTACGACGGGTTGTGCTCTTTTCCTGACTTGGACTGCAAATTAATATTGCTTAAGTCAACCTACTTAAGTTACTTTGCTTATGGCCCCGAATGGCGATCGCGACTAGCTCGATTAGTCGGCTGACCAAAAGGCTGGGGACAAACGCCTTGTAGATTTCAAAGGAAGCAGCGGTATGGACAACGGCAAAGATTTAGAGTCAGAAAAGTTGCAGTCTCAAATGCAATCGCTGACAGAGGCGATTCGGACTTTAGCCGAAAGTTGTCAGGGAGACAGTCTGCTGCTTTTGGCCCTGCTGCGGACCCTGGAAGCTTCGCACCGGGAAATTCGGGACGGTTTATTTCAAGCGTCTTTTCCCGACAACCGCCAAGCACTTTACAAACTACTCAAGAATATTGAAGCCAATGGTGGCTGGCCTTACATCCACCGCATGAAACTTCGATCGCTCTTGGGGTACACCCAACAATTATCTCCCCTAGAAGATTCTCCCGCCGAGTCGCCACAAGACTCGGCCGAGCCTCCGCAAGGTCTTAAATAGTTTTGAGTTTTGAGTTTTGAGTGCATAAGTGCATGAGTTTTCACATACATTTAACCCGGTAAATCTAGGAATTCACCTAAATCTACTGTGTATGGCCGATCGGGCATCGGTGTGAGCGGTGCCTGATAGGGAGGTATCTCTCAAAGCTTTCAACAAAATATTGAAAGCGCTATTCAATGCGTTACGTTTTTGGCTCCCGAGCCGTTACGCTTACTACGAAACTTTTTCGCTGAGTCGGATGCTGAGCGCGCGCTGGTTTTAAACGGTAGCATATCCCATTATCAGAAGATAGGGTTTAAAACCCCGTCCTTGTAGGACGGCTTTTTCCATTTTCAAGTAAAATAACACATCCATCTAAACAAATGAATATGGTAGAACAAGCAGATCGGACCTGATTTAAAAACCTACCCCCGGACTGGGGGAAAGTCTACGCCCAAAACATTCACTCTTGAGATATGACTACACACCTATGTGCTTTCCGTGGTCAGCCTGGGAACCCTATTACCAAAAAATTGGGTACAAAGCCCCGTCCTTATAGGACGGCTTTAATTGATTTCAGTTTTTGTTTAAGTTATCTAGTCTCATTAATATTTATTTAAAATTTTTCTGGCGTTTTATTTAAGACAGGATACAATGATACTTGTGCCACAGGTAGAATAACCGCCGATACACATGAGACACCACGCTCAAACGACTGGTCCCAAAACAATAATGGCTAGTGGGTGACGAAAACCACGAATAAACATAGTTGGGCCCCCTAACGTAAGCCAAAATCAGAGACTAAACTTTTTTGATCGAAAACGTACTGTGGGGCACACAGAAACAAGAGAAGCAATTCTCGAAAGCTTGGGGAGACAACCCCTCTGGAGTTATCTAAGTTAGGCTCGGTACTTGGTTCTTTTGAACGGGTATTGGGTTCAAGTATTGCCGCAAGGATAGATAGTTTTAAGGTCTGTCGCAGAACCAAGAATCCCCGCGCTTTCAAAGCCGGGGAGTGTCAATAGACGAAAACAGTTGCGAGTTAATTCACTCACTCGCAACTTGCTTTCATGAGCGAATCGATTAGGATTCGTCAAGAATTTGTTCACTATACGAAAACAGTTGCGAGTTAATTCACTCACTCGCAACTGGCGTGTCAGGAGCTTGCTCGATCGCGCCTAGAACCCAAAAGGTGGTGTAGGAGGTAAGGGTATCGGGTTCTGCCCCGTCGGGAATATCGGCGTCTGCCCGGGCATTGGCAATAGTCCGGGAGCCGACGGGGGGGCGATCGAACTAATTGACCGCAGGGGCGAATCAGGCACGCTAACTGTCGGCGGAATCGGAATCCTCGAAGCAGTCGGCGTCGGAGTTGGAGCCGGAGTCGGAGTCGGAGTCGGCGTCGGAGTCGGAGTCGGAGTCGGTGCTGCTGTCGGAGTCGGCGTCGGAGTCGGAGTCGGAGTCGGTGCTGCTGTGGGAGTCGGCGTCGGAGTCGGAGTCGGAGTCGGTGCTGCTGTGGGAGTCGGCGTCGGAGTCGGAGTCGGCGTGGGAGTCGGAGTTGGAGTCGGGGTCGGAGTTGGCGTCGGAGTCGGAGTCGGAGTCGGAGTCGGAGTCGGAGTCGGAGCCGGAGTTGGAGCCGGAGTTGCAGCCGGAGTTGCAGCCGAAGTTAGATCTCTAGTTGTGGTTGTAACTGTGGTTGTAACTGTAGTCGTAGTTGGTCTCGGGGTACCCGTCCCAGTCACACTGATAAAATCAGTGGGATCGATCAGCGCCGCCGGAGTGTCGGTCAAAATTGCTAAAAGCTTGCCGTCGATCGTAATTACTGTATCCCTGACATTTGCACCGTTACCTTGGCTAACTACCAGTTGAGCGAAAGATAAATTGCTCGGCAGTCCAAAGAAATCCTCTGTGTCATTGTAATCAGTAATTAAAGCCACACTGCCAGGCCCGGCTCCCAATCCAAAGACATCGCTGCCGCTGCCGCCAGTCAGAGTATCCGAGCCCTCACCTCCGATCAGAGAATCATTACCCTCTGCTCCAAATAAATTGTCATTGCCAAAACCGCCCAAAATTGTATCGTCGCCGATACCTCCGGCCAAGGAGTCATCGCCTAAACCGCCGTCGAGACCATCATTAGCTTTGCCACCAAACAGAAAGTCATTACCTTCATCTCCCAGTACCGAGTCGTCGCCTTCATCGCCACGAAGGGTATCGGAACCGCTGCCGCCAAAAGCTGTATCGTTAGCCTTGCCGCCGAATATCTGGTCATTACCAGCGTCTCCGAAGAGCGAATCGTTGTCGGCATTGCCGTACAAAGTGTCGTCGCCCTCCTCGGCAGTCAAATAATCGTTGCCGCCACCGCCCAACATTTGATCCCTGCCGCTACCGCCGTTGACAGAATCGTTCCCCAAATCCCCGTAGAGAAAGTCGTCATCAGCATTCCCGAACACGGAATCGTCGCCGTCAGCCCCTGTGAGCGTGTCGTTGCCAGTACCGCCGGCAATCACATCCGAGCCTGCGTTGCCAAAAACTAAGTCGTCCCCTGCGTCTCCCACCACGCTGTCTATCCCGTCGTTGCCTTCGAGGATGTCGTTGCCCAAACCGCCGCGGATCGAGTCGTCGCCGTTCCCGCCGCTGGCAGAATCGCGGCCTTGGTTGCCAATGAGTTGGTCATTTCCTTCACCGCCAATCAGCGAATCTGCTCCGTCAGCTCCAAGAAGCTGGTCGTTGCCTGCGTCGCCCTCTAGGGTGTCATCTGCTCCCGCACCCAGGAGCGTGTCATCGGCATCTAAGCCGCGAATTCGATCGCTCAGCGGAGTTCCTAGAATAAAGTCGTTGCTGTCTGTGCCGATCAGGTTTGCCATAGGGGATACACCGGTCCTCAATAAAATAAATTGTTTGAAATTATCGAAAAATTGGGTCTAAAACCTCCCTCTTCTAGGGGGACTTTACTTTTGTTTCACTTTATGTTACCATAGCAAGTATAGTTTGGTAAGTGCCATGTTAAAAGCCTGCAAGTACAGAATCTATCCGACTCAAGAGCAATCTATATTGCTTGCTAAGTCGTTTGGATGTGTACGGTGGTTTTACAATTTTGCGCTTAACCTAACCAGTGAAACTTACAAAGCAACAGGTAAGGGTTTAAGTCGAAACGACATCATTAATTTGTTACCTTCGCTGAAAAAAGAATATGAATGGTTAACAGAACCACCTTCACAATGTTTACAGCAAGTAGCATTGGATTTGTCTAGTGGTTTTTTGAACTTTTTTGAGAAACGCGCTAAATACCCAAATTTCAAGAAAAAGGGACAAAAGCAATCTATCCGATTCCCACAAGGAATTAAATTAGATGGCGACTATCTCACGTTGCCAAAACTAGGTAAGGTTTACTGCAAAGTATCTCGATTGCTCGAAGGAAAGTTAAAATCTGTTACCGTATCGCTAAATCCATCAGGTGAATACTACGCCGCTTGTCTCTACGATGATGGTAAAGATAAGCCTGTTTCATCGTCAGAGGGAAAAGCTATTGGTGTAGACATGGGGATAAATCATTATGCAATTACGTCCGACGGGACTAAGCATGGCAACCCCAAATATTACCGTAAATATGAAGTGAAACTAGCCAAGAGACAAAAGCAACTGAGTCGCAAACGAAAAGGGTCTAGCAATCGTAACAAAGCACGGATTAAAGTTGCTAAAGTACATTCAAAAATCACCAGATGTCGTGAAGATTTTCTACAAAAACTAAGTCGTAAATTAGTTGACGAAAACCAAGTCATAATTGTCGAAAATCTGGCAGTTATAAACATGGTAAAAAATTCCCAACTAGCTAAATCAATCAGTGATGCTGGATGGGGTCAATTTTGCACCATGTTGAAGTATAAGTCTGAGTGGGAGGGAAGAATCTATATCGAAATCGATAGATTTTTCCCCAGTTCAAAAACTTGTAGTAACTGCTTACATCAACTAGATAACCTGAGTTTAGATATTCGTAGCTGGCAATGTCCCAAATGTCAAACGGTACATGAC
>NZ_JANMZH010000595.1:0-21616 GCF_031383065.1 Microcoleus sp. OTE_8_concoct_300
TAAACTTGTAAGCTTTGTACATTATCGGATTTACACAATAGTTATAATATTATAGCACAGACTAAAAAAATAATGTTGCTTCGCGGTTTGTTTTTTTGGTCGCTATCCATCCCCACCCTGTAGACGGATGGGGAATTCCGCTACATTTAGCTTAAAATTTGTAACCTTTCCCCTAGCATAATTAGCAATTAGCAATTGCCAATTACCAATTACCAATTACCAATTACCAATTACCAATTACCCATCAAAAATCCTTAGCAGCCATCAAAGTTTGCGGATCGGGAGCAAAGGCCAGCCATAGCGGAAATTGCAGGATTGACAAACTAATTAAATCCTCAGTTTCATCAATGACAATTAGCGGCAATTTGCCATCTTTCACCAGTCGATCGGCTTTTTGAGCCAAAGCTTCCGCCGACTCAAACATAATAATCCCCCTTTCCGGGCCAAAATCGCTGCGAGTAATGCCCAAACAGTCCTGCAAACCCCGGCGCCACTCTCCCAAACGTTCGGGACTGTTCGCGAGCACCAAAGTCCGCACCCGTCCACCGTAGACGCTTCTGAGTACAGAAATAATTGTGGAAGTAATCAAGATATTTTGCAAGCGCGAACCCATAGTCCGCAAAGCGCCCCTTCCTCCTTGGGTAAAAAACCAGTTAGAAACTCGTTCCGCGTGGATGGGTTCAAAAGTGCGGCGGAGTTGCCAAGGCGGGCCGTAGTAGTCCGGGAGAGTGCGGTATTGATCGAGGGTGCGGCGAATTTGTTTGGCTTGTTCTTGAAATCCCTGTTCGGCAAATTTGGGATTTATCGGTGCTGAGGATTGAGACTCCTCAGCAGGAATTTGCTTGGGTGTCTCTTGCGTCGGTGGCGTCAAATCTAAGAGTTCGGCGGTAGCGGCCAAATCCTGCAAACTGCCTACTAGATAGTCTTTGAAACCCTGGACTCGAATTGCTAAATCTTGGGAAACGCCGGCAAAAGTGGTTCGCATTTCCTTTTGAATTCGATCGCGCCGGCGTTCTAGTTTTTCTACTTCGATTTGCAGCCCTTGTTTGCGCTGATCTAATTGAATCAAGCCGTCTTGTACCAAACGCCCGATCGATGCTTGAGCCTCGCCCAACGCTTTTATAGCATTGGCTTTGTCGGCTTCCAAGGCGGCAATTTTTTCAGTCAAATTTTGTTCTTGCTGCTGCAATTTTTTGACTCTCAGGGCCAACTGTTCGGTAACATTTTCTGCGATGCGCGTTACCGTTTCTGCGGTTGCTGTTGGCTGGGAGTCTGTGGTCGGCTCGATTTGAGCGATCGCACTTTCTGATTCGCCATCGTCGGTGTTGAGCCCGATTTCGGCGAGGGCACCTGATCCGGCCACGAAGTCCGCGATTTCGGCATCTTCCTCGCCCAGCGGCGGGTCTGTTTCTGGCGGGAGTTGGGCTTGCAGCTCATTTTGGTCGATCCACAAATCCTGTGTTTGAGATAAAAGTTGGTACTCCGTCTCATTCACAGGTAAATCGACTTCGCCGTCACCGCTTGGGGCGGCTGGTTGTGCTTGCGGTTCTTGGGTTGGAGATTCGTCTGAATTCATGGGAAATTTTGTTCGGCGTGGGGCACGGAAAAGTTAAAAATTTAAAATTAACAACTTTTTTAGTCTTGACGGGGACAGCGCTGTTCTAAGCAGGTCTGTAGCATTTTACGATCGAACAGAACCGGCAGAAAGTGACTGCTGTTAATTTCTTTGAAATAGAACGAAATCGGCACAGCGGGCCACAATATCCGCCAATTTTGCCATTCTCGGTAAGGAAAGCGGCGGATTAATTTGGACGATCGATAAATGTCCAAATCGGTTGGGGTAAATTGCAGCCGGAGGGTGGCGGCTTGGTACATCAGAAACAAGCCGAACAGCGAAACCGACAAACTCGCCCACTTCTGCACGAACAGCAGCGGTACGGCGGCCAGTACCAAAACTAGGGGAAGCGCATAACTCGGAGCGAGTTCGATCGTACTTGTCGGCGCAGTCGAAGAGGCAGTTGTAGTCACGGGTTTAAATCAAGGGTAGTAAACGAATGTTGCCAATTATTCATATTTTATCTGTTTCCTAGCTTACAAGCCTTTGAGGACGCTAGAGCCCGTCCCCTGAAACATCAGCCAAGTCATGAAAAAGTTAAAAATAAAAATAGCTAGTAAAGCCGTCACCACCGCCGTAGTAGTCGATTGACCGACGCCTTTTGCCCCGCCGGTGGTAGTCAAACCCCAGCTAGTGCCAATTACAGCAATCAAACCACCGAACACAAAAGCCTTAATAGCCGCGCTGCAAATATCCCACAGACTCAGGAAATTGCGGACTGATTCTAAAAACACGTTTTGAGAGATGCCGTACATCGTCGTAGCAATCAGCAGTCCGCCGGCGATGCCGGTGACGAGACACAAGATGGTTAAAATTGGCAGCATCAAGCAGCAAGCAAGGACGCGGGGAATTACTAAATAGTCGATCGGGTCTGTTCTGAGCATCAGCAGGGCATCTATCTGTTCTGTTACCTGCATCGTGCCGATTTCCGCTGCAAAAGCCGAACCTACCCGTCCCGTCACGATCACGGCTGTTAAGACGGGGCCGAGTTCGCGAGTCAAAGACAAAGCCAAAACGCCACCGACGACATTGCCGGCACCGAGGTTAACAAACTCCCTCGCTACCTGAATAGTAAATACCATGCCGACAAAACCCGCAGTCAGCAAAGCAATCAACAGAGATTCTGGACCGACTGCTGCCATTTGGTCGAGGGTGTTGCGGCGGTGAATTTTGCCCTTCAGCAAGTGCAGCATGACTTGCCCGCCCAATAAAGTTGCTGCCAGCAACCGCTGACTCCACAAACTGAGGCTCGAAGATGTAGTGGTGCTCAAGGGGATTTCGAGTATAGAACAACTGCTAAAAATGAAATCTATCTACAAATCTTAAACAAGTTTTTTCTCTAACATTTAAGATTTCTGACAGAACCGGCCACTGACGGCGATCGCTGCCTATCGTAGAAAAGGACAAGTTTTGTTTACTTGCACCTTTCGGCAGTTTAGCTGAATTTACTGACTCTTATGAGCATTTTCCCCAATTTTCTTCGCTCTGTACTGCTGACCAGCCTGTTGAGCTTTGTCGCCCCCATATTGTTAATCGGCGCGGGATTGACTAGCTTTTCGCTGATCGGCTTCGTCCCTGCTCTCCAAGGAGTTGGTCGTTCTGGAGAAGACCTGATTTTGCAGTTCTTAGCTACTTTCGGCAGCGGCTGTCCCCTCCAGGGTTTTTTCGTGATCGGTCTAACTTTTGGTTTGGTGGGTGCTTTGTTTGATACCTACGCTTCTTATCAGCATTCGCGGTGGAGTTAATCGAACCTTCGATTTTAGATTTTAGATGGGAATTCCTCGATCGAATCTAAAATCTAAAATTGCTGGGTTCGGGTTGGATCGGATACCCGCACCTGGGAGGATTTTACAATACCGATCGCGAATGTTCGGAAATGCGATCGTCCTTTTTGCGGAAAACCGACTCCCCCAGTTTCGGGAGCTGGAATATATTAAATACAAGTTGAGTCAAGTGTTTCTCAACCCCTAAAAACTTCAGATAGTCGAGGTATTAGTTATGGCACTTATTCGTTGGGAACCTTTGCGGGAAATGGACTCCTTGCAGCGAGAAATGAATCGGTTGTTTGATAGCTTGACTCCGGCAACCGATCGCGCATCTAACGGTGTTGCTTTTGTACCCCCCGCCGAACTCGATGAAACTCCCGAAGCCATCCACCTTAAGTTAGAAATTCCAGGCATGGAAGCTAAGGATTTGGACGTACAAGTAACCGCAGAAGCTGTTGCAATCAGCGGCGAACGCCGTCACGAAACTAAGAGTGAAGATAAAGGCATGACTCGCTCTGAGTTCCGCTACGGTTCGTTCCGTCGGGTGATTCCCCTACCCGCACGGGTTCAAAATGACAGTGTAGAAGCTGAGTACAAAAATGGAGTTTTAAACCTGACTTTGCCCAAAGCAGAAGCGGAAAAGAACCGCGTAGTGAAAGTGCAAATCGGCGGCTAATAATTGTTTGCTACTTTAGTTAGTTAATTAGTAGGGGGGCGCAAGGCACCCCCTATTTGTTTTGGCAATTGATTATTGGTCATTGGGAATTGATAAGCTGTTGAGCATTTAAATAGAATGTCAACAAACAATCTAAGTCTTGTGGGGTGGGCGTCTCGCCCGCCCTGAATATGCAATTTAAATGCGTGACAGCTTAATTGGGTCGAAAAGCATTGGGCATTGCGAGTTTGAGTAATGATTCTTCCTTCTTCCTGACATCCGTTACATCCGTTAAATCCGTTACAGAATCCGTTGCCGAACTTCCTTCTTCCTGACATCCGTTACATCCGTTAAATCCGTTACAGAATCCGTTGCCGAACTTCCTTCTTCCATCCATCCGTTACATCCTCAGAAAGCGAATCCGTTGCCCAACTTCCTTCGATTCTTCAACCGTGCTAAACTCCAATAAGCAATGGTTGGTGAGGAGACTTGCGTGCCGAGTCAGGGAGTGGGAGGAAATGGAATTGCATCTGAGTTTGGAGACTTAACCGGGATGACTCGCCAAGAAGTCGATGATTTTTTGCGCGGATTGGGTGCCGAAATCCGACCTACTAAAGGTGGTTATCTTGAATACGAATTTGCCGATCGTTCGCGAGTTCATATTCGTACTGATGGTGAAGTGGTACGCACCCCAGCGCCAAAATACGCTTCAGATGGCAGAAGAATAAACAAAGGTTTGCGTCTTGACAAAGATGGCAGCTTAGTCAAAACACGCGATGAATTTGGCAACCCAATTCAAGGTACACACAATACTGGAGAAAAAGTGAGTAATTAATATGCCTGATGACTACAACTTGCTTAATTTAGGTGGGCTGACCTCCATTGTAAAAAATGTCAATGTGTCTTTGTGGGGAAATCAAATTTTATTTGAATTTATTTACGATCCTACAGGAGAGCGATTGCCTTATAGCATAGTATTTCAGGACTGCCGAGACATCAGTTGGGAGGTGTTCCATCCTGAAGATGTAAAAGATCCCGAAGCTGACTTGATTGGCATTCATTTGGGTGAAAACGCCCACCGGAAAGCAGCTTTGATTCATACGGATATTTTTGAAATTTCAATTTTGTACGGCAGTTTTAGCATTCACAAGGGAGAAAACCTAAATGCTGAAGTAGCAGATTTAGAAACAGAGGTTTTGGTATCACAATCGCCAGCAGTATTGTAGTAATTTAAAAGCACCGCGCCGATAAATGGCCAAGCGGTTAGTAATATTATATCGGGTAAAATAACTATTACAGGACTTACGCACTCCGACTCCTCGAAACAGGGTTTTTTACCTAATCTGCGGGTTTTAACGCGTCTTTTCGTAAAAAACCAGGTTTCTGGGCCCCCATATGTAAGCCCTATATTATTAGGTTTGTAGTGAGGACTGAAGTCCTCATCAAAAATCTGAGGATTGAAGTCCTCACTACAAAAGAATTACCAATTTTTCAAAAAAGACAGTAGGTATTGTTGCCCGCCTCAATTTACAATACTTAATAGAACTTTTTTCCCAGATGAGGTAAAACACAATGCCTGATATTGTTGATATTGCCGTAGGTGCGGGTTCGTTCCAAACCCTCGTAACAGCCGTGCAAGTAGCTAATTTAGTAGACGCGCTCAAAAGTCCGGGCCCTTTTACTGTCTTTGCACCCAATGACGATGCTTTTGCGAAATTGCCGCCGGGAACTATCACAACCCTAGTGCAGAACGTTCCCCAACTGACTAGGATTTTGATGTTTCATGTCGTCTCCGGCAAGTTTATGAAAGCTGATTTGGCAAAACTCGGTTTTGTTACTTCCTTGGAAGGTTCGCCGATTAAAATTGATTGTTCTGACGGTTTTGAGGTGAAAAATGCTACTGTTGTCGCTGCGGATATCGAAGCTGATAACGGTGTCATCCATGTAATCGATAACGTGATTTTAATGGGGTAGTTTCACCGTCCATCGATTTTCGATTGACTCTAGAGATGAATTTGATGGTTTGAACTTTTGTCGAAAATTTTTTGAGTTCGACCACGGAAGTTGGAAGCTTGCATCTGTGTTTGGGTGTGAGGTTAAGTGTCCGTCGCAGCGGGAGCGAGAGCTTGCATTGAGCAGTGTCTCTTTGCTCCCGATCGCGTCTTTTTTTTAGCGGTTGAAGGTAATATAAATATAAAACCGTTGTGTTTTCGCCGGATGTATTTTAACATAATTGTTTACAAACGTTTGATAATTAATAATTATAATATAAGCAAACCCTTGTGGTGAGCACTATGCAAATCCTAGCCGCCAGCCTCAAAGCAAAAGTCCGCCAGCGTACCTTGGAACTGCAAGTTCTCAACGAACTTACGGAGAAAGTACAACTCGCCACTGGCGCGGATGAAATTTGGTCTGCGTGTTTGGCACATCTCTTACGCCTAATTCCTGGCGCGACGATCGCAATTTTGACGCTACCGGACGATAGACTATACCTGCAACACTTACAGCCCTTAACTACTCGCGCCAGAACTGAAATTGAAGGGCGCTTACAGGCAGCTCGCGTTGAATGGCTCGCTGGAAAGCAGGACTGGGCGCACAACATCGATTTCCCACCAATTACTGAGTTTCAGTCAATCTTGATGGCACCAGCCAACCCGGATGAAAGTGAGGAATTGTTGGGATTATTTTTCATGGGTGCAGAGCAGGCAAATGCTTTTAATTTTCAGCACCTTTGTTTGCTCCACACAGTCGCTCAAATTTGTGCCAAATCGTTAATTGTTTTAGCATCTAAAACGACGAATATTAAGGGAAAAGCTAAAAATAATTTTGCTCTGGATTCGGAAAGTCAAGAACTATTGTTGCAGGCATTAATAGACGGTGCGCCGGATAGAGTTTTTGCGAAAGATAGAAACTTTAGATACATTTTTGTAAATCAAAGTTTTGCTGCATATTTGGGGAAAAATGTTGAGGAAATTATCGGCAAAGATGATATTGAATTAGGATTTTCAGCAGAATTAGTATTTGGCGATCGCAACGGCCTCTTTAGGGGCATCCGCGAGGACGATCGAGCTGTGCTGGCCGGGGAGATTGTTCGCAATCCCTACCAGGCGATCGCCTTTGAAGGCGGCAAACAGCACATCTTTGACACGCAAAAACAGCCGCTATGCGATGCGGAGGGCAATATATTTGCGGTTTTGGGCTTTTCTCGGGAGATTGCTCAATTGCAGCCGACAGATGAAGCCAGGAATCAAAGCCAAGCCAAACTGCAAAAAATTACTGCTAGCGTACCGGGTACAGTATATCAAATTGACTTGTATCCAGACGGCTCGATGGCCTTCTCGTTTGTGAGCGCCGGCTGCCGAGAATTGTATGAAATAGAACCAGAGGCTGCTGGGCAGGACATTAATGTAATTGTTGACATGATTCATCCCGAAGATCGAGATGATTTTCTCAACTCGTTAATGCTTTCTGCTGAAAGTTTGCAGCCTTGGCGGTGGGAAGGAAGAATTGTCACTCCCTCGGGAAAACTTAAATGGGTGCAAGGAGCTTCCCAGCCAGAATTGCAAGCATCGGGGGAGATAGTTTACTACGGCTTGTTCACGGATATTAGCGCCCGGAAACAAGCTGAATTGAAGCTGCAACTTTATCAACAAATCTTTTTGAAATCCAACAATGCGATCGCGATTTTAGACCCCCAAGGCTATTACTTAGAAACAAATCAAGCTCACACGGCTTTACTGGGTTACTGTGCGTCGAAATTGTGGGGAAAAACCCCTGCAAATCAGATGGGAGAACAGGCATTTGCGTCGGTAATGCAAAGCTTGGCAGAAACTGGGAGTTACCGAGGCGAAATGACCTTTATTAAGGCTTTGCAAAAGGGAACAGTTGAGGTGGAGCTTTCGGCTTTTGCGGTTCTCAATGATTCTGGGAATGTAGTTTGTTACGTAAGCGTCAACAGGGACATCACCGAACGCAAGCGAGCTGAGGAAAAACTCCTACTTTACCGAGAAATATTTTTAAACTCCAACGATGCGATCGTCATTATCGATGCTGACGGGTTTTTCCTCGAACAAAATCGTGCTCACCAAACGCTTCTAGAATACACAGACGCGGAATTAGAAGCAGAAGCGTCGCCGCTGGTTGCGGGGGAGTGCTTTTCGGTAATTGCCAAAAGTTTAGCGAAAACTGGAAATTTTCGGGGCGAAATTACTAACTGCACTAAATCCGGCCGCACGCTGGCGATCGACGTTGCGGCATACTCTGTGATTAACAACGCCAACGATGTAATTTGTCACGTCTGCGTCAAGCGCGACATTACCGAACGGAAAAAAGGAGAAGAAGAACGGCAAAAATTTGTGTCCCTGATTGAAAACAGCAGCGATTTTATCGGTATGGCTACCCTGGAAGGTCAAACGCTGTTTGTCAACGAAGCAGGCAGAAAAATGGTGGGTTTAGAAAATGTTTCGGAAGAGCTTTATACTGAGATATGGGATTATATCGGCCCAATTTTTAAACAAAAATTCACTCAAGAGATTTTGCCAATAGTTATCAGTCAGGGCCAGTGGCAAGGAGAAGGTCAAATGCAGCACTTGCACAGCGGAAGACGCATTGATGTTGTGATAAATGCTTTTCTGGTCAAGCACCCTCAAAGCAGCGAACCGCTGTGCTTGGCTGCGGTAATTCGCGATGTCACCAAACGCAAGCAAGCTGAGAGAAAGCTGCGGGAACAAGCAGAACAAGAACGGCTGGTTTCGGCGATCGCCCAGCGAGTCCGGCAGTCTCTCAACCTCACTCACACTCTGAGCACTGCTGTACAAGAAGTGCGGCAGTTGCTGGAAACTGACCGCACGGTAATTTATCGTTTTGATTCCGAGGAAACAGCGACTGTTGTTGTGGAATCTGTAGGGGATGATTGGATGCCGCTGCTGGGCAGAGAAGTTCCAATAACATCCTTTGGGGAAAGTTATGTATCACTGTACAGCGCCGGAATAATTCAAGCAATGGCAGATATTTATACTGCCAGTTTGAGTGAAAGACACCTAGATTTACTTGCTAGTTTGCAGGTAAGGGCTAATTTAGTTGTACCAATTTTTATAGGCGATGAAAGTCAGGAGTTGGCAAGAGAATATTCGCCGGAAACTCGAATAGGGCCGCCGGGAACGAGTGTGGAAACGAGTCAAAATCGGTTGTGGGGATTGCTGATTGCCCATCAGTGCAGGGTGCCGCGCGTTTGGACTGATTCTGAGGTGGATTTGCTGGGAAGGTTGAGCGTGCAGTTGGCGATCGCCATTCAGCAATCTACTTTGTTTGAACAAGCGCAGCAGGCCCGAGAAGCGGCCCTGGAAGCATCTCGAATGAAGTCGCTATTTTTAGCAAATATGAGTCACGAAATCCGCACTCCGATGAATGGAGTCATGGGGATGACTGATTTGCTGCTGAAAACGAATCTTACTCCCGAACAGATCGACTTTGTGCAGACGCTGAAACTCAGCAGCCAAAATTTGTTGTCCATCATTAACGATATTCTCGATCTATCCAAACTCGAAGCAGGAGAAATGCGCTTAGAAACAATCGAATTTAACCTCAGTATCTGTATAGATGAAGTGCTGGATTTGTTGGCAACTCCCGCACAAGAAAAAGGTATAGAATTGGTGGCGCTGATTGACAAGGACGTGCCGCTGCAAATTAGAGGCGATGCAGCGCGGTTGCGGCAAATACTCACTAATTTGATCAACAATGCTATTAAGTTTACAGAAGCAGGAGAAGTGGTAATTGAGGTTTCTCTTGGCAGGCATCAGGGGTTATTTGCAGCCAGCGACGACCAGAAAGTTAGAGAGAATATCCAACCGTTAAAACTCGGAAGCACTGGCTCGATAGTCCTGCTTTTTAAAGTCACAGATACAGGAATCGGGATTGCTCAAGAAGACCAAAAAAAGCTATTTCAATCTTTTAGTCAAGTTGATGCTTCTACGACGAGAAAGTACGGTGGCACAGGTTTGGGTCTGGCTATTTGTAAGCAGTTAGTGGAGTTAATTGGGGGTAAAATCGGTGTGGAAAGTACCCCGGGCAAAGGCTCGACTTTTTGGTTTACTGTGCCGGCACTCGAGAAAAATTTAACTGCTGTAGGGACGACGTGCGAAGTGAATTTGCAAACGGTGCTGGCGGGGCGAAAAATGTTAGTTGCTAGCGATAAGCCGACAGTGCGAAAAGTGCTGCTGAGAATGGCAGTTGTGTGGGGAATGGAAGTTGAGGAGGTTGAGAACGGTTGGATGGCGATCGCATCTCTGTACAAAGCTGTCAGCGTTAATTGCCCTTACGATATTGTTTTGGTTGATATTCAGTTGCCGGAAATGGTGGCCGGAAGTCTGGAACGCTTGATCGTTTCTGAGCCGGCAATGCAGCATACAAAGTGGGTGGTGCTGACTTCAATTACTCAGATATCGGAGGCGAAACGCTTGGTAAATGGCGGTTTTAGCGGTTATTTAACTAAGCCTGTGAAAGCTCATCGGCTGTTTGGTTGCTTGGTGAATGCGATCGCCCCGGGTGCGGCGATCGATGGCCCAGTGGCAAATCCAACGTCCAAGGAAGCCTCAGTTATTGATAACCCGGAGTTAGGGAACTTAAAGGTTTTGTTAGTTGAAGATACTCCGATTAATCAAAAAGTTGGTCTGAATCAACTCAGAGTTTTGGGGTGCGTGGCGGATGTCGCCAATAACGGCGCAGAGGCGCTCTCGATGGTTGCTATCAAAAAGTATGACATTGTGTTGATGGACTGTCAGATGCCGGTTTTGGACGGTTACGAAGCCACGCTGGAATTGCGCCGCCTGGAAGCGGCAAAGGCTGCTGCTGGTTCGATGGAGGCATACCAAAAGACGGTGGTGATTGCGATGACGGCTAGTGCTTTGAAGGGCGATCGCGAAAAGTGTCTGGCGGCGGGGATGGACGATTATATTAGCAAACCTATTTCGCTCGAAAAGTTACAAGCTGTACTAGAAAATTGGTCGGCACAGTTAAAAATTGCCAGTCCAAAGTTTAATGGCGAGGAACTCAAAAACTCTGCAGAGGATATTCAATCTTTAGTCGATATGGCACGTTTGCACGAAATTGCGGGTGCTGATTTAGAGTTTGAGCGGGAAATACTGCAAGCTTTTGTGGTGGATACTGGCAACTATTTAGAAGCCGCTAAGGGGGCTATAGCCTCAAGAGATGTCCAGACATTGGCCCGCCACGCACATCAAATTAAAGGTGTCAGTGCTACGGCGGCGGTACGGTTAATGCCCGAGATGGCAGATCAGCTTCAAAGTCTTGCCAAATCAAAGGATTGGGAGGGGACCACGAAAATCATCGCTGAATTAGAAATAATTCTGGCGGGGGTTCAAAAGTGGCTGGCCCCTGAGTAATATCATTTCCGGTTACACCGGAATGATGTTGACTGTTGACTGATGACTGTTGACTGATGACTGTTGACTGTTGACTGTTGACTGTTGACTAATGACTGTTGACTAATGACTAATGACTAATGACTAAGGATCGCGAATTAAATAACTTACAATTTTAATTGTTATTGTGGGATGGGCGTCCCGCCCGTCCAAAAAGGACGGGCGGGATGCCCATCCCACAAACTTGTGGAAGTTATTTAATTCTCATTCCTAATGACTATAGCAATCCTCGCATCAGTTTCAATAACTTCCAGGCAGAGCCTGGGAACCGATGTCCAGAGGCTCTGCCTCTGCCCAGAGTATGGAGGCAGAGCCTCCGGATATGCATTACCAGGCTCTGCCTGGTAACGAGTATAATCATTTAGGATTGCTATAATAACTAATGACTAATCACTAATGACTAATGACTAATCACTAATGACTCGGGGTTAAAAAAATGAAAATTGCGCGAATTATTTGTTGGCCTCGGGATTCGACTTTACGCCCGACTTTTGATATCATGTCCGGTCGATTACCTGATTCCTGTAGGGGCGGCTTCACCAATAATATTTGCCAAAAACGGACAATCTCACAAACGGGCCCCGGCAATTGTATTATGGGCGATCGATCGGACATTATTATGAAGCAAGGATGTGATATCAATTCCGGCCCTCCAGGCCGGAATTGATATGACGAGTGGGGAATACGGCATTAAAATATACAATTTAAATACGCCACAGCTTAATTAATTTTCTGGCCAACCGGGCAGGAGTGTCCGAGCCCCGACAGATCCTGGCAGCCCCCACGAGCTACAGTATGTAAAGATTTTTAATATTTTATCAAGATTTTGATCTCAATGTGACGAAATTCGGAACTCTTATAACTTCTTGTGTTTTGTAGCTTGTGACACTACTGTATTGAGTTATTCTGATCAAATATAAAATAATCATTAAGCCGATGGCGAGCGAGGGTGCTTTCGTCGATCGGCTTGAGACACAAAGACCAGGTTTTCGCCCAGCCCGCCCATTAACTGCGTATTTACGCTCAAGGAGGTTTTATGACTCCCATCATGTTACGTCAACTTTGGTCGTTAATTGAGACCACCCAAGCTACTCTGTTAGTGAATTTGGACGATGCCACCCTGGTACAGTGGCTGCTGAAGCAGTTGAAGATGAACTCTGCGCTTAATGGCAAAGAAGCAGATTTGTTGGACGAATACATCCAGTCTCGGCTGTGCCTAATCCGCGATTTAGCTGAGCAGCGCCTAGCACCAGAGCTAATGTGAGCCAATTCAATCAAAATCGGATAAATATTGCAGGGAAGGGCGATCGCCGCGGGCAAAAATAGCAGCAAAGAAACCCACTTTCTAGGATAAATCTTGGGTTGAACGGCGGTGTCTCCAGTCAGAAACCGGGTTTTTCACTCTCCGCGCCCAGCTTGCTCAAAAAAAACACAGGCGGGTAGCTGGTGCAGTTGCCCAAGTGCAGCACCCGATCCAGAACGGCTAATTTGAAACCGGAGGCTGTTGAACTGGCCGATCTCGACAGCTACAAGCTAGGATGATCAGGAAAGCGTTCTACTAAAATCTATGCGTAAATGGGGATTTCTGCTGCTAGCAAGTGTGTTGTTGATGGCACCGCTGGCGTCTTGTAGGGATCGATCGGCACAAACCGGACAAACAACAGCAACAACAGCAGCAGGTGGCAACTCGCAACAAGGTTCCAGCCGGATAGATACAATTGTCAGCCGCGGCAAACTGATTTGTGGCATCAGCGGCGAACTGCCGGGTTTTAGCTTTGTAGACGAAAAAGGCAAATATTCGGGACTGGATGTGGATGTGTGCAGGGCTGTGGCCGCGGCAATATTTGACGATCCCGAAAAAGTCGAGTACCGAAAGCTCAACGCTAAAGATAGATTTACAGTTTTGCAGGCCGGAGAAATCGACATTCTCAGCCGAAATACCACCTACACGGCCAGCCGCGACAGCACTACCGGACTGGAATTTGCCCCGGTGATCTTTTATGACTCTCAAAGCATCATGGTCAAAAAAGACAGCGACATCAAAAGTTTACAAGATTTTGCGGGCAAATCTATCTGCGTGCAGACAGGTACGAGCACCGAACAAAATTTGTCCGACCAAATGCGAAAATTAGGAGTTAAATACACTCCTGTGGTGTTTGAAGATGTGAATGCTACCTTTGCTACTTATCAAGAAGGTCGCTGTCAAGGTGTTACTGCCGATCGATCGCAGCTAGTCTCGAAGCGGACAACTCTGCCGAATGCCGAGAATAATGTTGTTTTGCCGATCGTGATGTCAAAAGAACCCTTAGCCCCAGCGGTGAAAAGCGGCGATCCTAAATGGTCTGACGCGGTGAGATGGATCGTTTTTGCGGCGATTGAAGCTGAAGATTTGGGAATTAATTCAGGAAATGTAGACCAAATTGCTGCAAGCAGTACAGACCCAAACGTCAAACGTTTGCTAGGAAAAGAAGGAGATTTAGGTAAAGGTTTCGGACTCCCGAACGACTACGCCGTCCGCGTTGTTAAGAAAGTGGGGAATTACGGGGAAATATACGATCGCAACCTCGGCCCCAAAAGTACACTCAAGTTAGAACGGGGCCAAAACAAACTTTGGAAAGATGGCGGTTTGCTTTACTCACCGCCGTTCCGCTAATTTTAGTTAACTGTTGACTGTTGACTGTTGACTGTTGACTGTTAACTGTTAACTGTTGACCGTTGACTGTTAACTGTTAACCAACAAGATATTTTAGTCACGCACCAAAGCTATGTAGAGTGCGTGACTTGAAAAATCCCGATCGCCTTTCGAGTAACTATCAAGTCATATCAAATCCGGTAGCATCGTCCTGTATTCATCTCTGTATTCTCTCCCTCTGCGTTCTCTGCGCCCTCTGTGGTTAAATCATTCCGATGCTACCGGAAACGATATCACGCACCAAAGCTCAATCTCGCCTGGATTTGCCAGCAGATTTATCAAATATAATTTAAGTTATGAACCCAGAACCTCAACCGGGCAAATCGCAGAAATTGCCCAAAATTAAAGATATATCACAACTGCTGCGGGACGATCGCTTCTGGAAAATAGCCGGACAGGCGATCGCCCTAATTTTAGTAATAGTTGTGCTCGCGATTCTCGCAGACAATCTGGGCGCCAATTACTCGCAACTGGGGATTGCATTTGGATTTGATTTTCTCAATTCCCAAGCATCTTTTGACATCGGCGAAAGCGTGATTCCCTACAGTCCCGAAAACACTTACAGACAAGCTTATTTTGTCGGTTTAATCAACTCGCTGCGGGTGATGGGTCTCGGCATTATTTTCGCAACAGTTGCGGGTTTGACGGTAGGAATTGCGCGCCTTTCCGACAATTGGCTGCTGCGGACTTTGGCTGGTTTGTATGTGGAAATTTTACGAAATACGCCGTTATTGCTGCAATTATTTTTCTGGTATTTTGCAGTTTTCATTTCCCTGCCAAAACTCGAAGACAACCCGCAGTTACGCGGGCCGATTTACTTGACAAATCGCGGCATAGCTGTACCAACACCGGTGGCGTTGCCGGGTTTTGAGATTTGGTTGATTTTGCTAACTGTCGGAGTTTTGGCGGCGGCGGGGCTGTGGATGTGGCGGGCGCGGGTGATGTTGGAAGAAGCTAAGCCGGGAAGACAGTTGTTTTGGGCTCTAGGTGCGATCGGGCTGAGTACAATCTTAGCTTTGATTCTTACCAAAAATCTGCCTTTTCGTCTAGATTTCCCCCGCCTGACACCAGCATTGCAACTCGAAGGAGGATTAAAATTCACTCCAGAATTTGCAGCATTGGTGACCGGGCTCAGCTTGTATACTGGCAGTTACATTGCAGAAATTGTCCGGGCCGGAATTCAGTCAGTATCGAGAGGCCAGTGGGAAGCGGGAAAGTCTTTAGGGCTGAAGTCTGGAACAATGATGCGGATGGTAATTTTGCCGCAAGCTTTGCGGGTGATTGTGCCGCCTTTAACCAGTCAGTATCTGAATTTAGCTAAGAATTCGAGTTTAGCGGTTGCGGTTGCTTATCCCGACGTTTATTTTGTTGTGGGCTCTCCGACCTTGAATCAGACCGGTCGGGCGATCGAAGCAATGTTAATTATCATGGTAACATATCTAACAATTAGTTTGATAGTTTCTCTGTTCATGAATTGGTACAATAAAACTGTACAAATCAAGGAAAGGTAAATAGTTGAGATTTAATCTATTTTAATTGGAATAAAAGTAGAGCGCGTTAAATGGCATACAGTGACTTTAGCTTAGACCGAGTAACTAAAAATTTTGATTTAACGATTTCCGATAAGATTGATATGTTCGCTGCTGTATCAGAATTAGAGTCGAGTACATTACTTGCCGAAACTCTCAAAGATAATATACCGTTAGCCTTGAGCAGCAACACTGAAAAAGCTCGCTCTGAAATGATTATCGCACCGATTTTGATCGAGCTTAGAAAACAGTTAAACTTGGAAATTAGTTTGTTTTCGGGAATAGACTTTACAGTAGATGTTGAAAAAGGATTAAATGGAAGTTGCGATTTTCTGATCTGTCATTCCCCAGAATTACTAATTGTTAGAGCGCCAATAATCATCATTGTAGAAGCCAAGAAAGAAAATATCAATGGCGGATTGGGACAGTGCGTAGCAGAAATGTTGGCTGCTAGAATATTTAATGAACGTGAAGGCAATGAAATTCCTGCGATTTATGGGACTGTTACTACAGGTACTATCTGGAAATTCATGAAGTTGCAAGAACAAATTATTGAAATTGATTTAGGTGAATATTACTTGAGAGAGGTGAATAAAATTCTAGGAATCTTAGCGAACAGTATTAGAAATTAATAATAACTAAAAACTGATGGAAACAATACCTGTATTACCGCCCCCAGCCACCGAATCGCCCACCCCTTGGAATTGGGCGCGCAAAAATTTATTTAGTACCTGGTACAACAGCATTCTGACAGTAGTTTGCCTAATTATCGCCTTCCAAGCGATTAAAGGAATTATTGTTTGGGCAACAACAAAAGCTCAATGGCGCGTGTTAGAAGCCAACTTGCCGCTATTTTTCGCCGGCAGATTTCCCAGGGAATCCTACTGGCGGCTGTGGATAGTAGCCGCCCTAATTGCCTTGTTGGGAGGATTAACTTGGGGAAACATTCAGCGGCAAGAACGTCTTTGGGATCCGCCTTTACTAATTATACTCGGTGCTGCGGTTGTGGGTGCGGTCATTTCGCCGATCGACCTAACCTCTCGCCTCTACCTCTTAGGAATTATTATCGCAGCCGCCGCCAGCTATGCCATCGGAAGGCAAATAAACCCCAACCCCCCCTCGCCCCCCCGAAGCTTGGGGGTGTTGGGGGGGGTTAACTGGATGCCTGCAATTTGGGCTCTTTCCTTCCCCATAATTTTGTGGCTAATTAAAGGCGGGTTAGGTTTGACAGAAGTGTCAACAAATGATTGGGGCGGTTTAGTATTGACACTGTTTTTAGCAGTTATTAGTATTGTGCTTTCCTTTCCTTTAGGGGTGTTGCTAGCACTCGGCAGACAAAGTTCTTTGCCAGTAGTGAGATTGTTATCAACATTATACATTGAAATTATTCGCGGCTTACCATTAATTGGCATTTTGTTTTTAGGTCAAGTGATGCTGCAACTCTTCTTGCCCCCCGAATATCCGAAATTAGATAGAGTAATTAGAGCCATAGCTGGATTAACCTTATTTAGTGCAGCATACTTGGCAGAAAACGTGCGCGGTGGCTTGCAGGCCGTGCCCAGGGGACAAATAGAAGCAGCTAGGTCGATGGGGCTAAATACACCCCTGCTGACAATACTAATTGTACTGCCTCAAGCACTGCGAACAGTCATTCCCGCGATCGGCGGTCAATTCATCGGATTATTTATGGATACATCCCTGCTATCTCTATTCGGAATGTTAGAATTAGTAGGCATATCCCGCGCAGTTTTAGCAAATCCATCCTATATCGGCAGGTACGCCGAAGTTTACCTATTCATCGGCATCATTTATTGGATATTTTGCTACTCAATGTCCCTAGCAAGCCGCAAAATAGAGCGAACCTTAGAAGTAGGCCAGCGCTAAAAACTCATCTACATTCATCAGCGTTCATCAGCGTACATCTGCCGACATCTGCGGTTAAAAAATAAAAAAATATGGAAACTCAGCAAACAATCCCCGAACAAGTAATCGTAGCCGAAAACGTCCACAAATGGTACGGACAATTTCACGTACTGCGAGGTGTCAGCATGACCGTAAACCGAGGTGAAGTAGTTGTCGTGATGGGGCCCTCTGGTTCCGGAAAATCGACCTTTATTCGCACATTCAACGCATTAGAAGAATACCAACAAGGTAAAATTACGATCGACGGAATCGAACTTTCCCACGACTTGCGCAACATCGAGACAATCCGCCGCGAAGTAGGAATGGTGTTTCAGCAATTCAACCTATTTCCCCACTTATCAGTCTTGCAAAACGTCATGCTAGCGCCGGTGTGGGTGCGTCGGTGGCCGAAAAAAAAAGCCGAAGAAGTAGCCATGCAACTCTTAGAAAGAGTGGGAATATTGGAACAAGCAAAAAAATATCCCGGACAGTTGTCTGGGGGACAGCAGCAGCGGGTCGCTATTGCACGTTCTCTAGCAATGCAGCCTAAAATCATGCTGTTTGATGAACCGACATCAGCATTAGACCCAGAGATGGTGCGGGAAGTTTTAGATGTAATGCGAAATTTGGCTCAAACTGGAATTACAATGGTAGTGGTAACTCACGAAGTCGGGTTTGCGCGCGAAGTTGCCGATCGAATTGTATTGATGGATGGTGGCGTTTTAGTTGAAGAAGCGAAGCCGGAAGAGTTTTTTCAGAACCCGAAGGAAGAACGCACGCGCAAGTTTTTATCTCAAATTTTGTGAACTGGAGTTAGGTACCGCCTACCAAAAACCCGGTGTCTAAGCAGTATTTGGCGACGATTTAGAAAATTGTTGTGAGAAAGAATTATATTATGTCTGGCAAAATAACCGTTATAGGTAGTGAGAACTTCAGTCCTCACTACCTACGAATTTTATGATCGTCGATCGAGGCGAGATAATATTAGTCTAGCGCATTAACAAGAAACTGGCAACGTAGATCAGTCAGCGTTCTATAGTTGTGATTTGGTATTGATTGGCTTGACCCCGATGACCGCGTTACAATGGTATATATAAGCCAGAAGATCTCAATTTTATATGCCATCAATAAAAACACTGCCACTGGTTAAAGATGCTGAACGCTTAGAAAGCCGCCTCAAAGAAATTCCGGCGGTTCCGGGTGTATATTTAATGCGCGATGAGAGCGATCGCATCCTTTACATTGGCAAATCAAAAAAACTCAGAAACCGCGTCCGTTCCTACTTCCGCGAAAGCCAAAATCTCAGTCCCCGCATCGCGATGATGGTGCAGCAAGTGCGCGAGATTGAATTCATCGCCACAGACACCGAAGCGGAAGCTTTAGCCTTAGAAGCAAACCTCGTAAAACAGCACCAACCTTACTTTAATGTGCTACTCAAAGATGATAAGAAATATCCTTATTTGTGCATAACTTGGTCCGAGGAATACCCGCGCATTTTTATCACCCGCAAACGCCGCGCCGCCAGTGCAAAAGACCGCTATTACGGCCCTTACGTCGATACAGGGGCGCTGCGGAGTACGCTACATTTAATTAAGCGAATTTTCCCCCTGCGGCAGCGCCCTCAACCGTTGTTTAAAGACCGTCCCTGTCTCAACTACGACATCGGCCGCTGCGTTGGCGTTTGTCAAGGGTTAACTTCACCGGAGGAATACCGAAAAATCCTCCAGAAAGTAGCGATGATTTTCCAGGGAAGAACTCAGGAATTACTAGACTTGTTAGCGCCGCAAATGGAACAAGCTGCCGAAGATTTAAACTTTGAAACGGCGGCGCGCATTCGCGACCAAATTAAGGGTTTGCAGTCTTTGAGTGCGGGTCAAAAAGTCTCTTTGCCAGACGATACGGTTTCCAGAGATGCGATCGCACTTGCGGCAGACACCCAGCACGCTTGCGTCCAATTGTTCCAAATTCGCGCCGGTCAACTGGTCGCAAGGTTGGGATTTATGGCGGAAATACCCTCCCAACTCCCCCTGGAAAAGGGGGGGCAAGAGTTATCTCAATCTCTTGTAAAAGAGGGGCAAGAGTTATCTCAACTTTCTCTTTCCTCCCCCCCTTGCCAAGGGGGGGAACGAGGGGGGGTAGAGGCCGGAGCGATTTTGCAGCGGGTGTTGGAAGAACACTATCAAAATGTCGAATCCGTAGAAATTCCCAGCGAAATTTTAGTGCAGTACGAGTTGCCAGAAGGGGAAATATTATCAGATTGGTTGAGCAACCGTAAGGGGCGAAAAGTTACGATTTTGACGCCGCAGCGGCAAACTAAGGCTGAGTTGATTGAGATGGTGGAACGCAATGCTGAGTATGAATTGGCGAGAATGCAAAGATTGAGCGATCGCAATTCTCAAGCAATGGAAGATTTAGCAGAAATTCTCGATTTGCCAGAAGTTCCTCGCCGCATTGAAGGTTACGATATTTCTCATATTCAAGGTTCTGACGCCGTAGCTTCCCGCGTCGTTTTTATTGACGGTTTGCCGGCTAATCAACACTACCGCCATTACAAAATTAAAAATCCTGAAATTAAATCGGGTCATTCTGATGATTTTGCTAGTTTAGCAGAAGTTATCGGTCGCCGATTCCGAGGATTGAAGGAAGAAGGAAGAGGGAAGATGGAAGATGGATTTAGTGATTTAGAAGAACCGGAAGAAATCAGCAATTTATCATCGGTTTCTCATACTATTTCCGACAAACCCGACTTAATTATGATAGATGGCGGCAAAGGTCAACTGTCAGCAGTTGTGGCAGTTTTGCGGGAGATGAATTTGCTAGAAGAGTTGCGCGTTGTCAGTTTGGCAAAGCAGCGAGAGGAGATATTTTTGCCGGGGGAATCTTTGCCACTGCCAACTAATTCTGAGCAGCCTGGAGTACAATTATTGCGCCGGGTGCGGGATGAGGCGCACAGATTTGCTGTGAGTTTTCACCGGGATAGAAGAAGCGAGAGAATGAAGCGATCGCGCCTTGATGAAATTCCCGGATTGGGACACCACCGACAAAAACAATTGTTAGCACATTTTCGGTCGATCGACTACCTCCGTTTAGCGACT
This sequence comes from Microcoleus sp. OTE_8_concoct_300, assembly GCF_031383065.1. Lineage (NCBI taxonomy): Bacteria > Bacillati > Cyanobacteriota > Cyanophyceae > Oscillatoriales > Microcoleaceae > Microcoleus > Microcoleus sp. OTE_8_concoct_300. Next base: position 20,694 of record NZ_JANMZH010000595.1, read on the forward strand.
CCCGAACAGTTGGCAGAAGTTTCTGGGATTGGCCCGCGTCTGGCTGCTCAAATTTACGATTATTTTCATCCGTAAAGCCTTACCCAGCATCCTAGAGAGGGATTTTAGGCGCGATCGGGCGATCGGTTCGCAAGTCCCTATTCAGCCACTGTGAGGGAGGTATTCAAAAATTTTGCACAGGCCTATTGCAATCCCCAGAGACTTGTGGTATGTTTAGTTTCTGTGTGCGGGCATAGTTTAGTGGTAAAACTTTAGCCTTCCAAGCTAACTATGCGGGTTCGATTCCCGCTGCCCGCTTCTATCTATAAAAACCTCAAACCAACGATAAATCAACGGTTTGAGGTTTTTTATTGCTGATTTTCTGGGTTATCCAGCGGTCGGATTGACTAGAAATTGAATACAAATTGAATACAATTTGCCTCGTTTGAATACAAATTGAATACAATCCATACCTAGACTAGGTTTGAGTCGTTCTCTGCTGCTAGAAGCCCCAGAATAGCGTCGATGTCAGCCAACTCGACCCTCGACTTTTTGCGCCGCGTTTTTAACTGGTTAAGCAAGTCGGCCGGTTCTGGAAATTCCGCGACGGTCTGCGCTGAGTTTTTATTTGCTTGGCGATCGCGCCGCGCTTCCTTGAGTTCTTGCTCCAGCATCTGCACCTTCAATCCTAAATCGCCGTTACGCTCGTGCAACTGATTCAGTTCTGCATCCCATTCTGCAAGTTGCTTGTTGGCCGCTTTCAATTCAAGCCTGAGCGATTCATCGTTGCCATCGCTCAGGCTCTCAATTTTCCCAAGCGTTCTTCAATCCCTGCTAATTTAGCCGCTAGCAATGTGTCTAGCTTAATGTCTAGCAAAGTGTCTAGCACTGGCTCAATGTCCGAAATATTGGACACTTGGGCTTGAGGCTGGGGTGTCGGTTCT
>NZ_JANMZH010000635.1:0-3563 GCF_031383065.1 Microcoleus sp. OTE_8_concoct_300
ATACCAATTTTTTATGAGGCTGCATAGAATCCGATCCCCCCTAGCCCCCCTTAATAAGGGGGGGACAAGATTCCGATCAAAGTCCCCCTTTTTAAGGGGGATTTAGGGGGATCGAGATATGTGCAACTTCACATTAAATTGGTATAATATGTATTTGCTATTATACGCAACTCCTTTCTCAATCCTCTCTTCCTCTGCGCCCTCTGCGCCCTCTGCGGTTCATTAAAAAAAAGCCCTTTCACAAATGAAATAGCATTGCTATATCTTTTTAACTTCAGGCTAAATCTCTCTCATTATAAAAATTGCTCACCCTTTAACCCTGATTTTAAACGAACCTAAAAAACTTTAACCCAAAACGAGTCATACCATTTTATATTTGAGATTAAAGAATAGGGAATGACTGAGGATATAAAGCTTTGGATATTGCCTAGAGTAGTATTTTTTGTGATAATTTGTATCAGCAATCAGCAGGCAAAAAATAAAATTAACTTCACCTATAAATACTTATGAACTCTCCCTTGAGAAGTATCTTGTTCGCGACTTGCACAACACATCCCACGAGTCGCAACATATACGGATTGGCGCGCAGTGCACACCATACAAAAACTCTTGTGTAAATCCTATTTTCTATTGCTGAATTCCTTGAACCCCGCAAATTGGATCCTTTCTGCCCTCAGAATTGTGCGATGTTGAGCCAGAAATTAATATTAATTTAAACTTTAATGTAGACATAAACGAGGTAGAATTCAATAGCTTCCGGGGAAGACATGGAAGTTAAATACAACAGGTCTCCGATCGCAAATTAATATAGATCGGACTTTTCGATGATCTCACTTGACAAAACAACCAAAACTCAGGAGTCAATCGCTGATGATGCTAGGAACAACCGAGATCCCGCAATTAAAGCCGCTTTCCGACTCAGAACTACACAAAATGAACGCCTACTGGCGCGCGGCCAACTACCTATCCGTCGGACAAATCTATCTCCTCGACAACCCCCTACTCAAAGAGCCCCTCAAAATCGAACACGTCAAACCGAGACTCCTCGGACATTGGGGCACCACTCCAGGTTTAAACTTCATCTACGTTCACCTCAACCGCCTGATCAAAGCCCAAGACCTCAACACCATCTATATCGCAGGCCCTGGACACGGCGGGCCGGGCTTGGTAGCCAACACCTATCTCGAAGGGACTTATACCGAATATTACTCGAACATTTCCGAAGATGAAGACGGTATCAAACGGCTGTTCAAACAGTTCTCCTTTCCCGGCGGTATCCCCAGCCACGTCGCCCCGGAAACCCCCGGTTCGATTCACGAAGGCGGCGAACTCGGCTACGCCCTGGTTCACGCTTACGGGGCGGCCTTCGATAACCCCGATTTGATTGTGGCGGCAGTTGTCGGCGACGGGGAAGCCGAAAGCGGCCCGCTAGCTGCTAGCTGGCACTCTAACAAGTTTCTCAACCCGGTTCGCGACGGGGCTGTGTTGCCGATTTTGCACTTGAATGGCTACAAAATTGCCAATCCAACGCTGTTGGCCCGCATTCCGCAAGAGGAATTGGAAAGTTTGATGGTCGGTTACGGCTACAAACCTTATTGGGTGGAAGGTTCAGACCCGGAAACCATGCACCAGTTGATGGCTGCAACTCTCGATACGGCGATCGGCGAAATTAAGGCGATTCAGGAAAAAGCCCGGACGGAGGGCTATTCGGGCCGTCCCCAGTGGCCGATGATTGTGATGAAAACTCCCAAAGGCTGGACGGGGCCGAAGGAAGTTGACGGTAAGAAAACTGAGGATTATTGGCGATCGCACCAAGTCCCACTTTCGGAAATGGCTTCTAAGCCGGGACACGTCCAACTCCTGGAAGATTGGATGAAAAGCTATAAGCCGGAAGAACTCTTCGACGAAAAGGGCAAGTTAATTCCCGAATTGGCGGAACTCGCACCCAAGGGATCTCGACGGATGGGGGCAAATCCCCACGCTAACGGCGGTCTGCTGCTGCGAGACTTGAAAATGCCGGAATTTGAAGACTACGCCGTTGACGTGCAAAAACCGGGCACTGTAATGGCAGAAGCAACCCGCGTTTCTGGCCGCTTCCTGCGAGACGTGATGACACTGAATCAGGAAAACGCCAATTTCCGCATTGTCGGACCTGACGAGACGGCCTCAAACCGCCTCGATCCGGTGTTTGAAGTGACGAACCGGGTGTGGGCGGGCGAAATTTTGCCCGAAGACGACCACATCTCCCCCGACGGCCGGGTGATGGAAGTCCTCAGCGAACATCTATGTCAGGGATGGCTGGAAGGCTATTTACTGACGGGACGCCACGGCTTTTTCTCTTGTTACGAGGCGTTTATTCACATCATCGATTCGATGTTCAACCAACACGCTAAATGGTTGAAAACTACTCGCGATATTCCTTGGCGCCGACCGATCGCCTCTCTCAACTACCTGCTAACTTCTCACGTTTGGCGGCAAGACCACAACGGTTTTTCTCACCAAGATCCGGGTTTTATCGACCACGTAATTAACAAGAAAGCGGAAGTGGTGCGGATTTATTTGCCGCCGGATGCGAACACTTTGCTGTCTGTAACGGATCACTGTCTCCGCAGCCGCCACTATGTCAACGTGATTATTGCAGGGAAGCAGCCGGCATTGCAGTATTTGGATATGGATGCTGCGATTAAACACTGTACGGCCGGCATCGGTATTTGGGAGTGGGCTAGCAATGATAAAGGTGGCGAACCGGATGTGGTGATGGCTTGCGCGGGTGATGTTCCGACGCTGGAAACTTTGGCTGCTGTTGACATTCTCCGCCGAGATTATCCGGATTTAAAAGTGCGGGTGGTTAATGTGGTGGATTTGATGACCCTGCAACCTGCTAGCGAACATCCTCACGGTTTGTCTGACAAGGATTTTGATAGTTTGTTCACGATAGATAAGCCGGTTATTTTTGCTTTTCACGGCTATCCTTGGCTGATTCACCGCTTGACTTACCGCCGCACGAATCACTCGAATATTCACGTTCGGGGTTACAAGGAAGAGGGAACGACTACGACGCCCTTTGATATGGTGGTGATGAATGACCTCGATCGATTCCACTTGGTTGCAGATGTACTCGATCGCGTTGCGAAACTGAGTTCTGTAGCAGCTTACGGCAAACAAGCTATCCGTGACAAGCTGATCGAACACAGGCACTATATCAACGAACACGGCGATGATATGCCGGAAATCCGCGACTGGAAGTGGCCGCACGCGGGCGCGGTTTCGTCGGAAGCGCCGCAGGAAACGACTGATCCGGGGGCGACGGCAGAACAAACTGTGCGATCGGGTGCACCTGGATAGGTGCGATCGCTTCTCTTAATCTGCGTGAATCCGCGTTAATCTATTGTCATCTGCGGTTAACAAATTCTCTTTTTTTAACCGCAGATACAGGCAGATTAACACAGATTAACGCAGATGAGTTAGATTAATTCAACAGGATCGGTTCTTCATCTGCGTGAATCCGCGTTAATCCATTGTCATCTGCGGTTAACAAATTCTCTTTTTTTAACCGCAGATAC
>NZ_JANMZH010000673.1:0-9683 GCF_031383065.1 Microcoleus sp. OTE_8_concoct_300
TTTTGCGAAAGCCGCCAGCACAAGGCTGAACTTCGCTCCTATAGGCTGTTTGATCCATCGTCTCGGGTGGGTCGTTGACCAATTATATTGTAATATAAAGCCGTCCTAAAAGGACGAGGTTTCTACCCAATTTTCTGATGAGATTAACCTCTGTGCACTCTTGGTGACTGAGATTTTTGGTTCCGCTGGCGTCACTTGCCTGGGACTGGATTACTCTAGCCGCATGAGAGCTGTCTTCTCGCTTGAGCGTTACCTACGGTAGGGCATACCGTATTTGATTAGTCCTCTTTATCTAGTTCGGTTTTTGTTCAAATACGAGTTTTCCTAGACGGCAACACGGTGTTTGTGTGACTACGTACTCAACAATCTAGTTAAGTTTTTACGTTGTCTAGTTATACTCAATTTTCAACTTATGACGATCGTAGCACACCTAGAACAATACTCATGAGCACTCTTGATTGAAATCTTGCAGCGTCGCTGAAGTCAAGCGAGGCTTTAGTCTCGCTTGACTTCAACATCCCGTCTTTTTCTATAACCTGTGGCACTGCGATCTCACGATCGGGTTGAGGCAAAAGGTTTTGTTGTTTGTCACAGCCGATCGATGTCAAAAATCCCTGATGAGAGCAGATTATCTACACAAAGACTAGAACTAATAACGAGAGAGCACCCAGATTTCAATTGTACGATCGCCACCACCACTCTCGAAAAAAGAAGTGAGAGTGGGCGAGTGTCCGAGTGGGCGAGTATCCGAGTGGGAAAACCCGCCTTCTGCTGAATGCCTTCTTCCCTCGAACCTCTTCCCTCTTCCTTCAGCAGAAGAAAGCCTGTTAAACAAGTCCCTCAATTACCGGATGGAAGTAGAACGCCAGCGCCAAAACCGTATAAGCTGCCAACAGCAAAATACCTTCGAGCCAGTTAGAGTTGCCGTCAGAACTGATAGAATTGGCGATCAGCACCGACACGGCAACCGCTACAAGTTCAAACGGGTTGAAATTCAAGTCCATAGGTTTGCCCAAGACAAAACCTGCCAAAACCAACACCGGTGCAACAAACAAAGCAATTTGCAAACTCGAACCCACGGCCACAGAAACCGACAAATCCATTTTATTTTTCATGGCCACCGTCACCGCCGTCGTATGTTCGGCCGCATTGCCAATAATCGGCACTAAAATCACCCCGGTAAACAGTGATGTCAGCCCCAAACGCGCCGTCGCTTCTTCTAGACTACCCACCAGTAGTTCTGACTCGACAGCTACCATCAGGGTACAGGCCAACAGTACCGCAATCCACAGCGGCAGATTGACTTTGTGGTCTGGACTCTCTGGTGCTAAGTTACTTTCGGCTAATTCCTCGAGCATTTCTATTTCTGCCACCCCTACATCGTACAGATAACTGTGAGTTTTCATCGAAAACAGCAGCGTCAGCACGTAGACGACAATCAGGACTATAGCAACAGCGCTAGAGAGGTTCTGCATAGTTTCCGCAGGGATGCCCGTAGAGGTGGCATTAACTGCAGTCGGCACCAAAATGGCAATCACGGCTAAGTTCATCGCTGAAGCGTTCAACCGGGCGACTATCGGCTGAAATTCTTGTTCTTTGTAGCGCAAGCCGCCCAGCAGCATGGCAAATCCCATCACCAGTAGCAGGTTGCTCATAATTGAACCGGTGATGCTGGCCTTGACAACATCTATGAGTCCGGCGTTGAGGGCGACGATGCCGATAATCAGTTCCGTGGCATTTCCGAAGGTAGCGTTCAGCAAACCCCCCAAGTTGGCGCCGAGGACGACGGCGATTTCTTCGGTGGCCGTCCCCATCCAGGCGGCTAGAGGGATGATGGCTAAAGCCGAGGTGATGAAGATTGTGGAGGATTCCCAGCCGAGAAAGTGTCCGGCGATGGAAACCGGGATAAATAACAGCAGACTGGAAATTATTGTATTTGTGTTTAGCATTTAGATTCTCAAAAGCTGCCAACCGTCAATCATAGCCTGCCATACAGTTTAAGAATGGGGGAGGGTTCGATATTTGGGTGTTGGCTTAAAGCTGGGGGTGGGCAATCGGGCGATCGCTGCATTGCGGCTTTCACGGATGTGACAAACTAAGATAGCGATTTGTTTAGCCGATGGGTTCAATGGATTTTTGTATTCGATTAGCTTCCTTAAAAGACATTCCTAAGCTGACAACTTTAATTCCTGATTCTGTTAGAGCTTGTGCCTGCAGGCTACTATAGTTCAGAGCAGATTAAAGGCGCACTGGGCACAGTCTTTGGGGTTGACAGTCAACTGATTCAAGACCAAACATACTTTGTTGCTGAGAACAATCACCAAATTGTTGGTTGCGGTGGTTGGAGTAAGCGTAAAACGCTTTATGGAGGTGATTCAGGCAAAAATAATCCAGAAGATAGCCTCCTCAACCCAGACAGCGACTCGGCAAAGATTCGTGCATTCTTTGTTCATCCAGCATGGGCACGTCGAAGAATTGGAAGTCAGATTATGCGAGTATGCGAACTGGCTGCTGAGCGTGCTGGATTTAAAGAAGTTGAGATGATTGCGACGCTGGCGGGAGAGCCATTTTATACAAAATTTGACTATCAGGTGATTGAGCGGTTTGAAATTTCTCTCCCAAACAGTCAGTTCCTCCCCGTTGTCCGTATGTTTAAGAGCTTTGAGCGCAGCCCGTAAAATATGAGGCATAATAAAATCAGTTTCGGTTAAATCCGATGGTAAATCAATGAGATGACAAAAAAAGCCAATAATTATCAGCCATGTCAATAAAAGTAGAAGTCGTCCCGCACGATCCAAATTGGCGCAGCGCCTTTGAAACTGAGTCGAAACTGATGGCACTTGCACTTGGGGAAAATGTGGTTGCTATACATCACATTGGTAGCACGGCCATTCCACAAATTCATGCAAAGCCGATCGTCGATATGTTAGTTGAGGTTAAAGATATTCTTAAAATCGATACACATAGTTCAGAAATGGCGGCTTTAGGTTATCAAGCAATGGGTGAGTTTGGGATACCCGGTCGTCGTTTTTTTCGCAAGGCTAGAACCCACCACATTCACAGTTTTGAAGTTGGCTCACCGCAGATAGAGCGCCACTTAGCGTTTCGAGATTATATGATTACCCATACTGAAGCGGCGCAGGAATACAGCGAACTAAAGAGAAAACTTGCCAAAAAATACCCCGATAATATTCAGGGGTACATGGACGAAAAAGATGGGTTCATTAAAGCAATGGATCTGAAAGCGGCTAAGTGGCGAGCATCTCATTAAATTTATGATATGGGAAGTGGCAATTCTTGATGTTAAGCCTAATATGACTGGAGCAACATAACATATGAGTGATATCGGTCTCACACACATCGCACTGCCCGTTTCTGATGTCGATCGCACTATCGAATTCTACTCCAAGTATGCTGGAATGCAGGTCGTTCACCGCCGCATCGATGCCAAAGCAGGTGTTGCTGTGGTATGGCTCTCTGACCGGACTCGCCCTTTTGTAATTGTGCTAATTCAAACAGAGTCCGTACATCCCGTTCTGTCTCCCTTTGCACACCTCGGAGTAGGTTGCAAAAGCCGCGAATACATGGATTCTCTCTGCGACAAAGCACGTCAAGAAGGCGTGCTGCTTGAGGAACCAAAAGATGCTGGATATCCGGCTACTGGGCTTTTTTGCGAGACCCGGACGGTCACACGCTCGAACTATCCTACGGGCAAGAAATCGGATTTACAGTGGATAAAACACAAAATTAAGCCAGCGAATAGAATTCGTGGCTACAAAAACAAAGTCCGCCTCTGCGGACTAAAATACTTTTTGGAGGACAAGAGAAATGGAATTAAAACTATCTGGTAAAGTGGCATTGGTAAGTGGCTCAACGGCAGGAATTGGCTTGGCAATTGCTACCGTTGAGCCAAAGAAGATGCAACTGTCATCGTTAACGGACGGACTCAAGAGCGGGTAAAAAGGGCGATCGACCAAATCAAAGAAATTGCTCCCGATGCCAAACTTCAAGGTGTCGCTGCCGATTTGGGAACGGCAACCGGAGCCGAGGAATTATTTCAGCAAGTCCCGGAAGTTGATATTCTGGTAAATAATCTAGGAATTTATGGCGCTAAAGCATTTGAGGATATTTCCGATGGCGAATGGATGAATATTCTGGAAGTAAACGTCATCAGTGGGGTGCGGCTGGCTCGAAAATATTTGCCATTAATGCTGACAAAAAATTGGGGGCGAATTATTTTCATCTCCAGCGAATCGGCGCTCAACATTCCAGCAGAAATGATTCACTACGGAGTTACAAAAACCGCACAACTTGCCCTCGCGCGCGGTTTGGCAGAGACTACTGTTGGCACCAATGTGACTGTTAATTCAGTGCTGCCGGGGCCGACGCGATCGGAAGGAGTAGAAGATTTCATTCAAGGATTGGCAGAAAACCAAAAGGTGACTCGCGAACAAGTGGAGAAAGAATTCTTTGAAAAGACTCGCCCTTCGTCGCTGATCCAGCGTTTTGCCGAGACTTCGGAGGTGGGTGCACTTGTCGCATTTATTGCCAGTCCCGTATCATCTGCTATTAACGGCGCTGCTTTGCGAGTGGATGGCGGTCTTGTGCGATCGATCGTTTAGCCCGATTTGTAATATCGCGATCGTAAATCAGTTAAAAACACCCTCTTTTCTAGGACTAAGGTCAACCTACCTAAAGAGAGAAATCTCTCTAAGGATGCTGTTAATTGCCGATTTGAAGCAGGAAAATATTAGTAAAACTGGTTAGAGGAGTCGATCGCCACCCATGAAAAAAGCTTTAATCGCCAGTCTGCTGCTGGTGCTAGCTGGCTGTAGTCCGTCGTCCTCCCATGATAAGTTGGTCAAAACGTTGAAAACGGTTCAATCTTGGACAGCGACCGCTCGTATGGTGGGAGAGACTTGGCAACAGGGTAGCATTCCCGACCTCTATGCTCAACAGACCTTGGAAAAGAGCCAGCAGGAAATTGCCAAGGAAACCAAAGATTTGACTGACTCTCCTGCTTTGCCAAGACAGATATACCAGTTACAGCAAACGCTTCAGCAGATGACAACGGCTGTGAAGCAGCACCGCAAAGCGGAGATCGCCACACCTCTGGTGCAGCTTGCAACTGAACAACAGCAGCTTGAAGCCTTGCTCAAAGCCCAGGGAGATCGGCTGTGAACAAGATTCGGGAAATTGCCTTGGGTATTGTCACCAGTATTGGCGGCTTCCTAGATGTGGGAGCGATCGCCACTGCCGCAGAAGCAGGCTCTAGCTTCGAGTTTCAGTTGATTTGGACGATCGTTCTAGGCACGATTTGTGTTATCGCTTTAGTCGAAATGTCAGGTCGCCTCGCGGCAGTCAGCAAACACACTTTGGCAGATGCCGTTCGCGAACGATTGGGCTTCAATTTCTTCATATTCCCGTTGATTGCCGAGGTCATCGTCGATTTTTTAGTGCTAGGTGCTGAAATTGGCGGCGTCTGTATTGCGCTGCAACTCGTAACAGGCATTAGCTTTCAATGGTGGGCGCTACCCGTTGCCTTTGCAATCTGGCTGTTGCTTTGGAAGGGAAATTTTAGCTTGATTGAAAACGGCATTTCCTTCCTAGGACTGATTACACTGGCGTTTGTGGTGGCAACCTTCAAGCTTCGTCCAGCATTACCTGCGGTTGCTGAAGGACTTTTGCCAACCGTACCCCAACAAGACACCGCCCATTATCTGTTTATTGCTGTCAGCATCCTCGGCGCATTAATTAGTCCCTATTTGTTTTACTTCTACTCCTCTGGTGCGGTTGAAGATAAATGGGATAAATCGCATCTCGGTGTAAATCGTGCAGTTGCTGGGCTAGGCATGGGGTTTGGTAGCGTTGTCTCGCTGGGAGTGCTGATTGTGGCGGCACAGGTATTGCACCCGCGAGGAATTCAAGTAGACAGCTACGAACAAGCAGCTTTGATGTTGACCCAACCTTTCGGATATTGGGGATTTGTGCTGTTTGCTGCATCGCTGGGCATTGCTTGTTTTGGAGCGGCTTTGGAAGTTAGCTTAGACACGGCTTATATTCTGGCGCAGGCTTTTGGTTGGAACTGGGGTGAAAGTTTGCATCCCAAAGAGGCAGCCCGTTTCAGCTTTGTTTACACAGTGTTTGTATTTCTGGCGTCACTGCTGATGGTTGTGGGAATCGATCCGTTGCAACTGACTTTATTTTCAATGGCATTGACTGCCGTAATTTTACCGGTGACGATTATCCCGTTCTTGGTCTTGATGAACGATCGCGAGTATGTGGGCGACCATTGCAACGGCTGGATCAGTAACAGTATCACCATTTTCACAATTGTTCTGACTTTTGTGCTAGCGATCGTCGCCATTCCACTAGAAGTGCTTGGAGGTTGATATGGATGTTATTCGAGATGTCTTAGATAATCAGATTGTCGATCGCAACCAACGCAAGATGGGCAAGGTCGATGGCATTGTTGTAGAACTCCTAGAGGGACAGCCACCGCGACTGGCCTATCTTGAAACGGGAGTCACCACCTTAGCGCATCGAGTTCATCCCCGTTGCGCGCGTTGGGTTGCCGCGATTGCCAGCAAGTGGGGTGCTCGACACACCGAACCGTTTCGCATTGCTTGGTCCCGGGTGCGAAACATCGGCATTGATGTGGAAGTGGATCTCGATGCCGAACAAACTCCCGCATTAGCCTACGAAGTCTGGCTGCGCGATCGCGTGATTAAACACATTCCAGGAGGAAGTTGATGGCAAGTCGCGAACTACACTTAGAACTGCTGCTGGGTAAATGCGTATTTGATTCAACGGGCAATCGCGTTGGACGCATTGAAGAGGTGCGCGCCCAGCAGCAAGGCGACGATTGGGTAATTGTAGAATATCTCGTGGGCATACCGGCGATCGTGGAGCGTTTGTCTGCCTGGAATTTAGGCGCAGGTTTGCTGCATCTTATGGGTGCCCGCAATCTACATAAGGGATATCGTATTCCCTGGGATCAACTCGATTTATTCGATCCAGAGCATCCCCGCTTAATTTGCACGATCGATGCGCTCAAAGAGATTTCCCAACAGTTAGAAAGAGATGCCCATTAGCCATAAATTTTTATGGTCAGTGTGGAGTCCTTGGCGATCGATTTGAGGTTCAGCCTGCAAGTTGTCGGTTAGACAGCGGTTTGATGGAAATTAAGCTGGGAAATACATTAAAAAGCAATGGGGAATGGCTATGACGCAAGTTGTAATTGTGGGAGCTGGGCCAACTGGTGCGGCACTTGCCTTGCTGCTGGTGAAACGAGGTATTTTTGTAACCTTGGTTGAGGCGGCAAAAGATGCCTACCGAGTCTTTCGCGGTGAAGGGTTAATGCCCAGCGGATTGGATGCGATCGCCCAAATGGGCTTATCCACTATGCTAGATAGTGTTCCACACCGACCAATTGATGCCTGGGAGTTCGTTGTGGGCGATCGGCAACTATTTCGAGTTGATGAGCCAATGGGGTCAAATCGACCTTGTACACTGGTATCGCAACCGCCTTTACTAGAAACACTAATTTCAGAAGCTCAGTTGCATCAAGAGTTTGAATTTATCCCAGGTGTTCCGGTAAAAGATTTACTGTACAGCAACGATCGCATTGCGGGTGTAAAGCTAGGAGATGGGCGAGAGATTCCTGCTGCACTTGTGATTGGTACAGATGGCAGAAATTCGGTTGTACGACAACGTGCAGAATTAGAGTTAGTAAAACAGCAGAATAGTATAGATGTTCTGTGGTTTAAACTTGCCGCTCATCCTCGGTTTGTGGCGGATAATGTATTTTATTCTATCCTGAATAGCGGTAGCGGATTTAGTGTCTTTCATGGGGCAGAATCAGGAAAACTTCATCTGGGTTGGGTGCTATCGGCTGATGACAAAACGGATCGGAAACACACAGACTGGGCAGAAACTTTCGCATCGCGATCGCCTGCGTGGATGGCAGAACATTTCCGCAACTGTGCCGATACGATCGAATCTCCGATGCGATTATCTGTTGTGGTTGGTCGCTGTCCGCGCTGGCATCGATCGGGAATCATACTTTTGGGGGATGCGGCACATCCGATGTCTCCGGTTCGCGCTCAAGGAATTAACATGGCGTTCCGCGATGTAATTGTTGCCGCCAATCACCTTGTACCTTTATTGAAAGCAGGGGCTAATTGCGAGGATATTGACTTAGCATTATCGCGGATTCAGGCAGAACGCGAACCGGAAATTATTCGCGCCCAACAACTTCAAGCACAAGAAGCCTGGAAAGGCGAACAACTGCGAAAAAATGGATTATTGCGTTTGTTGATGATGCAAGCGGCTCCGTTTTTGGGTGAAAAAATTAAACAATTTTGGGTGAAAGGACAGTATGAATTGCGCCAAGGAGTAACAGAGGTAAAATTGCTTGTGTGAAAAGAGGAAATTAAAACCTGACTTACCCATCCAAACCAAAGAAACCGGGTTTTTACCTTTTCTGCGATGCTTTAATATCAATTCTGGTTGTATCGGAATGATTAAACCACAGAGGGCACAGAGGACACAGAGAAAGAGAAGAGAGAGAGGCATAATTCCGATGTTAACGGATTTGATATAACCGAGTATTTTTGCGAAAAATCCGGTTTCTGACTACCCGTGCGTGCAGGACTATAAAACTTAGGAGAAAATTGTATGCGATCGACAAATATCAAAGGACCGATCGGCACTATTCACATCATCGAAGCCAGCCCCCCTGTCACTGCTGGGGAGTCGGAGTCGCTGCCGGTGGTGTTCGTGCACGGTATGGCGGTTTCCGCGAGTATCTGGGAGGCGCAGCTTGCCGATGTCGCCCGTACCCGACGCGCGATCGCCCTTGACGTGCGGGGACACGGTGATTCCGCACCGCCGGAGGACGGCAACTATGCGCCCGCCTCCTGTGCAGCGGATGTTTTCGCCGTGCTCGATGGGCTGGGACTCGATCGAGTGGCGATCGTCGGACACAGTTTCGGTGCTTGTATCGCCCTCGCAACAGCAGCTACCGCACCGCACCGCATCGCGCAGTTGATCCTGGCAGATCCACCTGGAGATTTTACCAAGGTGCCTGCAGAGGTGCACGAGGCACGCATCGTCCCCTACCAGAGGGCTCTGGAGACGGAGGATTGGCGGGCTGCTGTGGAAACCAGCTTTAACGAGGCGCTGACAGGAAGCACGGCCCCTACGCGCGATCGGATTCTGGCTAATTTGGCGGCGACTCCACAGGATTGTCTGTGTGGAATGTACCGCGGGATGTTTCCCTTTGAAGCAGTTGATGCTCTCGATCGCTACCTAGCAGCCCCTGGAACACGAGCCCACGCAATTATTGCTCCCTCAAACACTTTTCCGTTTAGCCTCCACATCCTCCGTCCCACACTGACGACAACTACGATCGCCGATACTGGACACTGGCTGATGCTGGATGCGCCAGAGGCCTTTGCTAGGGAACTGGATATCTGTTTGGAAGGTGTTTAATAGACCTCTTGCAAAAATAATTAGGACGGGCAAGATGCCCATCCCACAAGAGTTATTTTTTATTGTGGGATGGGCCGGAGAGCCCGTCCCATCAATTGAGGAAAAGGATTTTTGCAAGAGGTCTAATCAATTTTCTTTTGAACGGGGAGGATCTGAGTTTTGCACGTTTTTTTACTAAACAGTTCGCG